>CAYFUR010000066.1:0-19813 GCA_964346275.1 uncultured Candidatus Sumerlaeota bacterium | reverse complement strand
CCGAACCTCGTGCCGCGCAAGACACCCATCAAATACACCGCAAAGTCCGCCGCCAAGCGCCGCGCGGACCACGCCATGGAAAGCGCCCAGGACTACGTCGAGCTGATCGAGGAAATGCAGAGCCAGGTCGGCGCCGCCCATATCACCGACATCGCCCGCCGCCTCGGCGTCAGCCACGTCACCGTCCACAAAACCATCAAGCGCCTGAAGAGCATGGGCCTCGTCCATGCCGAGCCCTACCGCGCCATCACCCTCACCGTTGAGGGGCGCGAGCTGGCCGCCTTCAGCCGCCGGCGCCACGAAATCACCCTGCGGTTTTTGCACGCCCTCGGCGTCAGCGAAAACGAAGCGCTCAACGACGCCGAGGGCATCGAACACCACGTCGGCGAAGAGCTGCTCGAACAGATGTCGCTCTTTTGCGAGCGCATGGATTCCACCGGCCGCGTCACGCGCAAGGAACTGCAGGGCAAACCGGACCCCAAACCGAACAAAACCAGCACCTGAGGCGCGTTCTTTGCCATTGAGTTACCGGGGGCTGTGGCGCTACGCTCAAACAACGTGGTCAGGCACAGAACTCGACCAATTTTATATCGATACAAGACCCTCTGAAGCCGCCTATGACGATTCTCTGCGTCGGTCTGAATCACGAATCCGCCCCTCTCCCGGTCCTGGAAGCCGCCAATCTTCCCCAGGACCGCATGGCCTCTTTTCTCCGGGAATTCCGCACTTCGGACGAAGTGCAGGAAATCGCAGGCCTCTCGACCTGCAACCGGACGGAGTTCTACCTGGTGGCGGAGGAATCGCGCCGCGTGCGCGAAGAATTGCTCGGCCGATTCCAGGAGCAAAGCCAGAGCGGCGAGCTGAAAGATTTCAGCTACACCCATCGCAACGACCAGGCGGCGCGCCATCTGTTTCGCGTGGCGGCGGGCATTGATTCCCTGATCGTGGGCGAATCCCAGATCCTCGGCCAGCTGCGCCACGCCTACGAGCTGGCGATGGAATCGGGCTGCATCGGCGGCATGCTCAACTCGCTGATGGTGCGGGCGATCAGCTTTGGCCGCCGCGTGCGCACGCTCACCGAAATCGGCAAGGGCAACGTCTCCGTCGCCTCCGTCGCGGTCAAGGCGGCCCAGGAAGTCTTCCCCGACCTTTGCGGCAAACGGCTGCTCGTGATCGGCGCGGGCGAGACGGCCCGCCTCGCCTCCGAGCATTTCCGCAAGCAGGGCCTGGGCGATATCGCCGTAACCAATCGCACGGAGGAACGCGCCGGGATCATGGCCCGATCCCTTGGCGGGCGCGTGGTGCCGCTCGACCGGATGCAATCCGCCGTCGAAGAGTCGGACATCGTCCTCTGCGCCGCCGGCGCACCGCACTATATCCTCACACGGAGCGGCCTGAAGCCCATGCTGGCCCAGCGCCGGGGGCGGCCCATGGTGCTCATCGATCTTTCCATGCCGCGAAACATCGACCCGCTCTGTGGCGACCTGGAAGGCGTGAGTCTCACCTCGCTGGAAGATCTGGAAGCCATCGCAGACGAAAACCGTGGCCAGCGCGTTTCCGAAATCACCCAGGTCGAATCCATGATCGACCGCGAGACGGTGAATTTCATGCGCTGGACCCAGACGACGGAGAGCAGCCGCCTCATCGCCATGCTGCGCCGCCGCGCCGAGGAAACGCGCCGCGAGCACATGAGGCGGCATGGCAAGCATCTCTCGCCGGAAGCCCGCGACGAAGTGAGCAAGTTCTCCGACAGTCTGATGCGCTCGGTGCTTCACGATTTAACTCTCAGCATCCGCGGCCTGGACACGGAGACAGAAGAAGGAAGACGCCAGTTTGAAATGGCCTGCCGCCTGTTCAACATCGATCCAAACGATCTTTTCGATTAAAGGGGGGCTTCCATGGCCCTGCGCCTGGGGACTCGAGGAAGCCGCCTCGCCCTGACACAGACTCACGAAATCGCCAACGCCCTGCGCGGGCTCCATCCCGGCCTGGAGGTGGAAGTCGTCATTGTCCAGACCACCGGCGACAAGATTCTCGATTCGCCGCTCTCGCAAATCGGCGGCAAGGGCGTCTTTACCAAGGAAATCGAGGAAGCGCTCTACGACAAGCGTATAGACGTCGCCGTCCACAGCCTCAAGGACGTCCCCACGGTGCAGCCTCCCGGGCTGGCCCTCGCCGCCATCACCGAGCGCCACAACCCGGGCGACTACCTGATTTCAGCGCGGCCCCTCGACTGGCGAAAGCTCGGCCAGGCCCAACGCATCGGCACGTCGAGCCTTCGCCGCCAGGCGCAAATCCGGCGCCTCAACCGCGATGTCCAGGTACTCGATCTCCGCGGCAATGTCCCTACCCGCGTGCGCAAAATGCTCGACGGCATGTATGAAGCCATTGTCGTCGCCGCCGCCGGAGTCGACCGCCTCGAGCAGGAAGCGCCGTCTATACACCAGATTCCCTACGACGAGATGCTCCCCGCGCCGGCCCAGGGGGCCCTCGGTCTTCAGACCCGCGGCGACGACGAGGAAACGCGCCAGGCCCTCGCCCCTCTTCACGACGGCATGACAGCGGCCTGCTGCCTCGCCGAGCGCGCCCTGCTCCAGGGCCTTGGCGGCGGGTGCCAATTGCCTCTGGGCACGCTCGCCGCCATCCAGGACGGCCGCCTGCTGCTGCGCGGACGCATGGGCTCGCTCGATGGGCGAAAGAGCGCCGAAGGCGAGCTGAGCGGCGATGCCGCCGACCCGGAATCAGTCGGCCGCGAACTGGCGGAAAAGCTCCTCGTCGAAGGCGGCCTGGAGATTCTGAAGGAACTCGATCTCTCGCCGGAAGAAGGTTTCGAGGCCGCCGTGCGCGCATCCCGGGAAATGGATCAGCGCCCCCTGGGCAGCCGCCGGGTGCTGGTCACGCGCGACGAAGACGCGGACGGCCCCCTCAGTATCGCCCTTCGCCAGCGAGGCGCCCAGCCGATCTGCCTCCCCCTCATCCGCCACGAAGCCGCCGAAGATGACACGCCGCTGCGCGAGGCCCTCGCGCGCCTCGATGAGTACGACTGGCTGATTCTGACGAGCCGCCGGGCCACGTCCGCGCTGCTGCGCGTCTGGCAGAAAGGGCCCGAACCGCTGCGCAACCTGGCGCCGCGCATTGCCTGCGTGGGGGCCGCTACAGCGCGGTCCGCCGAGGCGGAAGGCGGCCGGGTGGAACTGATCGCGCCGGATACCACGGCGGAATCCCTCGTGGAAGCATTTCAAAAAGCGGGCATCGCCCCGGGAACCAGCTTTCTCTATCCAAGGTCGAGCCTGGCGCGGCCTGGCCTGGCGGAATCGCTGAGGGAGATGGGCGCCCGCGTCGACGATCCGGTCGCATACCGCACCGTGCGCCTGGAATCCATGGCGGTGGTGCGCGAAGCCCTCGCGGCGGACAAACCTGATGCCGTTCTCTTCTGCAGCTCCTCTGCCGTCGAAGCGCTCGAAGGAGAAGACCCCGCCAAGCTCTTTTCCGGAGTTGCCGTTGGCTCCATGGGCCCGCGCACGAGCGAATCGCTCCGCGCCATCGGCCTCCCACCCCACTTTGAAACGGACGACCGCACATTCGAAGGGCTTGTGGATGCCCTGCAAAACCATCTTTCCGGATAGACGCGCCAAATTCAGTTCCGCATTGTCATGAGCCAGCCCGGCAGGTTATTCTCATGCCTCCAAGTGAAGAGAATTGCCCATGAGGAAAGGCCATGCCGTGTCGAGAGCGTTCGAATCAGACAAATTGAAGGCGAATGGCGAAGGAGATTTCCCCGAGCCCGCCGTGCGCATGCGGCGCCTGAGGCGTATCGGCCGGCTTCGGGACATGGTGCGCGAGACGCGCCTCCATTGCGATCAACTTGTCTATCCGCTTTTCGTCTGTCCCGGGCGCGGAGTCCGAAACGAAATTGGCTCCATGCCCGGCCAGGCCCAACTTTCTATCGATCTGCTCGTCGAAGAATGCAAAGCCGTGCGCGACCTCGGCATCCCATCGGTCATGCTCTTTGGGATTCCGGAAAAAAAAGACGCCCGGGGCAGCGGCGCCTACGCCGAAGACGGGATTATTCCCCGCGCCATCCGGGCTTTGAAGAAAGAAGTTCCCGAACTGCTCGTCTGGGCCGACGTCTGTGTGTGTGAATATACAGACCACGGCCATTGCGGGCTGCTGGATCACCAGGAAGTCGCCAACGACCCGACGGTGCGGCTGCTCGCCAAATCCTCTGTTGTCTATGCAAAGGCCGGGGCTGATATCATCGCCCCCTCCGACATGATGGACGGCCGGGTCGGCGCGATCCGCCAGGCGCTCGACCACAGTGATCTCCATCATGTGCCCATCTGTAGCTACGCCGCCAAGTTTGCCTCCGCCTTCTATGGGCCTTTT
Source organism: uncultured Candidatus Sumerlaeota bacterium (assembly GCA_964346275.1). GTDB lineage: Bacteria > Sumerlaeota > Sumerlaeia > SLMS01 > SLMS01 > CAYFUR01. Next base: position 15,427 of record CAYFUR010000066.1, on the reverse strand, counting down.
CGCGAGGCAGCGGAAAGCACTCCCCAGTTTGGCGACCGCCGCGGCTATCAGATGGACCCCGCCAATGGCGATGAAGCCCTGCGCGAAGTGGCCCTCGATATCGAAGAAGGCGCCGACATGGTGATGGTCAAGCCGGCGCTTCCCTACCTCGATGTGATCCATCGCGTGAAAGAAGAATTCCACATGCCCACCGCGGCCTACAACGTCAGCGGCGAATACGCCATGCTCCACGCCGCGGCGGAACGCGGCTGGGTCGACCGCGACCGTGTGATGATGGAAACGCTGCTTTCCATCACGCGGGCCGGTGCCGGCATCATTCTCACATACCACGCAAAGGACGCCGCCCGCCTGTTGAACCGAAGCGGCGTCTAGACACAGACTCGAATTTCTCCCGGAAGGATTTCGTATGTCAGCCTCCCGTCCGCAATCCAGCAAACAACTTTACGAAAAAGCACAGACCCTGATGCCAGGGGGCGTGAATTCGCCGGTGCGCGCCTTCAAGGCGGTTGGCGGCACGCCGCCCTTTTTTGTTAGCGCCCGCGGTTCCCACCTGGCGGACCAGGAAGGGAAAACGTATCTCGATTTCATCGGGTCCTGGGGGCCCATGATCCTGGGCCACTCCCACCCGGCCATTGTCGAAGCTGTCAAACGCCAGGCCTCGGTTGCTATGAGCTTTGGCGCACCATCGGAGCTGGAAGTGCGCCTGGCCGAGATGGTGGTGAAACTCGTTCCCTCCGTCGAAATGCTGCGCATGGTCAATTCCGGCACCGAGGCGACGATGTCCGCCATTCGCGTGGCCCGCGCCGCCACCGGCCGGGATATCATTATCAAATTCGAGGGATGTTACCACGGTCACGGCGATTCCTTTCTCTCCAAAAGCGGCAGCGGTATGGCGACCTTTGGCGAGCCCACGAGCCCCGGCGTGCCCGAAGGCGCGGCTAAGGCAACGGTCAATGCGCGCTATAATGATCTCGAAAGCGTAAAGAAGCTCTTCGAACTCCACGAGGGGGATATCGCCGGAGTCATCCTGGAACCGGTCGTTGGCAACATGGGCTGCGTCCCGCCGAACCAGGGCTTCCTCGAAGGATTGCGCGACCTCTGCACCAAAAAGGGCGCCGTGCTGATCTTCGACGAAGTCATGACCGGATTCCGGCTCGCGCCCGGCGGCGCCCAGGAGCGATTCGGCGTCACGCCCGACCTGACGACCCTTGGCAAGGTGCTCGGCGGCGGGCTGCCGGTCGGCGCCTTTGGCGGCAAACGGGAATTGATGGAGGTGGTGTCGCCCACGGGACCAATGTATCAGGCGGGAACTCTCTCGGGAAATCCCGTGGGAATGATCGCCGGGCTGGCCCAGCTTACCATCCTCCGCGACACGCCGGACGTCTATACAAAACTGGAAGCCGATGGCTCGATCATTGAAAAAAAGGTGGGCGGCCACATTCAGGCCAAGGGTTATCCCGCAAGCTTCAACCGCGTCGGGTCCATGGGCACGGTCTTCTTTACCGATAAAAAGGTCGCATCCTGGGACGAATCCTCCCAGTGCGACACCGAACAGTTCGCGAAGTATTATCATCACCTCCTCAGCAACGGCGTCTATATGCCCCCGGCACAGTTCGAGGCTTATTTCCATTCCTACGCCCACACGGAGGAAGAGATCGAACGCACCGCGGGCCTGATGTGCGATGCGCTGGACTCGGTGTTTGCCTGATGAGCCAGACTGTCTAGACGGGAGCGGCGCGTGCGCGGACGCATTCCTTGGGAACACTATGCGGGACTGGCCGCGGCGGTGCTCTGGCTCTGCCTGGCTCTCCACGGAGCCTGGGTCAAGGGCCCCGCCATGGACGAGCCAGCGCATATCGGCGATGGGCTGGCGATCCTTCGCTACGGCGATTTCCGCATGAACCCCGAGCACCCGCCGCTCTTCAAAACGCTCGCCGCGCTGCCGGTGGAGCTCATAACACCCTCTTCTATGCAGCTCGAGCGCGGAGGCCGGGAACTTGCCCCATGGGTCGACGGCCAGCAGGCCATGTGGGGCTACTACCTCATCTATCTCGATCGCGAGAACCCCCGCACCATGCTCTTTCTCCACCGCCTGGTGCCGGTCCTCTTCGGCCTTTTCGGCGGTGCCGTGGCCTGGCTCTGGGGGCGGGAATTCGGAGGACGCCGCGCGGGCCTCTTTGCCTGCCTGCTGCTGCTTTTCTACCCGGAATACTTGGGCCACGCGCGCTTTGTGACCATGGATGTGCCGGCCCTCGCCATGAGCGGCCTGATATCCTGGCTCGGATGGCGCTATTGGAAACAGCCCTCCGGAAAAACGCTGGCCTGGTTTGTCCTCGCCGGAGCCTCTGGAGGCCTGGTCAAGCTCCCACTCGTGGCTTTCACGGCCTTCCTGGGCCTGGCGATGCTCGCCGTCCGAGGATGGAGAAGCTTCCGCCCCCGTGTCTATACGTCCTTTCCCCGGCATTTTGCCCCTTCTTGGAAAAGCCTGCTCTTAACTGCCCTGTTGCTGGCCTTCGCCGGCTATCTTTTCCAGTGGGCCGGGTCGGGCTTTCGTTTCTCGCTGGATTCAACGACCCTTCCCATGGAAGAGCCCCACCGCTTCCTGGAAACCTCCAATTACCCGGATTCGCTGTTCGGCCGTGCACTGGCTTTCTCCCACAAAAGCGGCATCCTTCCGGAAACAACCATCGCGATGCTCGCCCACTCCTTCAGCATCAAGGGCCGGTTTTATTTCCTCATGGGCGAAGCCCGCCTTGCTGGATGGTATCACTATTTTCTCGTGACGACGCTCTTCAAAACGCCGCTCATCTATCTCCTCGGACTGGGCCTTCTCATCTATACATTTGGACGGAAAGCCTGGCGCGGACACCCGTGGGAAAAGGAACGCCTGTTTCTATTGCTCACGCCCTACGCCGCGCTCTTAGCGCTGATGGCCGCCTCGCGCCTCAATATCGGCCACCGGCATATCCTGTTTATTTATTTCCCGTGGTGTGTGCTGCTGGCCGCCATACTGGCCGTCTGGAGCTACCAGAAAAACTGGCGCCGCTCTGCAGCCTGGGCCGCCGCGGCCATAGCCCTCGCCGTCACTCTCTGGGTCCATCCGCACCACGCAACGTATTTCAATCTCCTCGCCGGAGGGTCGCCGAAGGCCGGCTGGCGTTACGTCCGCGACAGCAACATTGACTGGGGCCAGGACCTCCCCCTTGCCATCGGCGCATTAAAGAAAATGGGATATGATAAAATGAATCTCGCCTATTTCGGGCCCGGCCGGCCCCAGGCATACGGTATAGACGATTTCCGGTTTATCCTCCCCTCTTACCCTTTGGCCATCGCCATGCCGCCGGCGGAGCCCCCCCGCCCCGCCTGGCCCACCCTGGTCAGCCTTCATGTGCTCGATGATGTGAGGGGGCTCTATCCCGGCCGTTACGACCGCGAGCCTCTCCGCGCCGTGAATTCGATACTGATCTATGCCCCGGAAACGGAGGCGCCTAGCTCGCCCTCATCCGGCGCGCTTTCCACGCCTTGATGGGATGAAGGCCCGACATGGTCACGATTTCCCGGGGCATAGCCTGCCGGAAATTCCTCGCGCCGACGAGACCGCCAATCGCCAGGCCCAGGCCTACGCCCCAGAGGATCGCCGTATAGACAGGCGCGGAAATTCCCGCGAAGCGCAGCGCGATTCCCAGCGTGATCATGCAGAAGATAAAGATCCATGTTAGCTTGGAGAAAAAGCGGAAAAGAAAAGCCGGCTGGGGAAGACGGCGGATGCGCCGCAGATTCTTGGAAACCACGGGTCCAAGAATACATGTTCCTTTGAGCCAACCAATAATCAACGCGGAAAAAACCGTGAGACCCATTGCGAAGCTGGATTCAATATCGACGCTCTTATGCCAACCGCGGTAAAAGAGCATTCCCGCCGCCAGAAACCAGAATCCAATGGCAAAACTGGCGAGCACCGGCGCCTGGAAGTTCAGCGGGCCGGGCCGCCCGGCGATGGCGGGGCGGGGCCTTTGAATCAGATCCCGCCGCCCTCCATGCTCGATTTCTTCCCACTCCTCGCGATACGGATCATCGAGGCGCTCGAGGATCATGTCCGCCATCACCTCGCAGAACTCTTCATCCGCGTTCACGCAAGGCAGATAGAGAAGATCGTCCCAGGCGAATTCCGCCAGCGCGTCTTTCCCCTCGTTTTGCGATTCATTATTATCGCCAAAAAAGCCGAAGGGGAAATAAACGACTTTTCGAATGCCTTTTTCCCAGACTTCGCTGGCCGATTCATCCGCCGCGGGAAACGTCCATTTCCCGCCAATGGTATGATTGAGCCATCCGATACGCACCGTGCGGAAACGATCTTTCAGGTGACGGCGAATCTGGCCATAGAGATACAGTGTTTCCCGCGCGCCCGAATTGATTCCCTCCGGCGGATACTGAAGCGTCCCGTGGGCCCCGAGAATAAGCGCTGAATCGCGGCATTTCTCCTCGTCCCAGCCGCTCTCCTGGCAAAACCGCCAAACGAAATCGGCCATGACTTTGCCAATACGCTCATCAAAACCAAAGCCTCCAACATAGGCGGGCCCGGGCAGATTGTGCTCGCCGTTCTTCTCTCTATGAAACCGGGCAAGATCCGTGCGGCTGACGCCCGTGGTAAAATCGCTTTCCGCCACGTAAAGAGGCAGCATCACCATATCGTCTGGCGGGTCATTGCGAAGCTTTTCCAGAACTTCCGGTATATACGGCTTACGGAACTCCCGGACCATGCGGGCCCGGAAATCAACTCCCGGCCTCTTGCGCCGCAGGATCTCTTCGATACGCCGAGCCTGTTCCTCGGTGATTGGCTCGAGGGGCGAGTGATACCCTTTTTCCTCGAAATCGTTTTTGCGGATGCGCGCGCGGCGGGCGGCCAGCAGAAAGGTCGCGAATTTCGGAATCGGCGCGACCCGCCGCGTCAGGCGATTCAAAATCGCCACGGAATAATAAAACTGGGGAAAAAACTCGTTCTCTTCCGGTTCCCCATAGGTCAAACAAAACACTTCAACGCGTCGGCGATTGTGATCACTCATGGGTGGCAGTCTCCTGGGGGGCGTGGCGCAAGATTTCCGAAGCGACGCGCTCCGCCTGCTTGACGCGATCCGGCATCGAGATATGTCCGCGAAAGTTGGCAAGGAGCCTCAGCCCAGGCAGCAGGGACTTCTCCATCTGCCTCAGCCGTTCTGCGTGGCCAATGCGGAACACCGGGAGCGCCTGCTCCCAGCGCGTGATTTCCAACAGCGGAAAATCTCCGCCCTGGAATCCAAAAATCTTGTTCAAATCCTGTCGAAATGCAGTGCGCAAAGCTTCATCATCCAAATCATTTGCGGCCGGGTCTTTTTCACCCCCGTAAAAGCACGTCAGGAGGTGATGGCCGTCCGGGGCACGCCCTGGAAAGATGTTGCTGCTCCAAATCATCCCAAGGGTGTCGACCCCCTGGTTGTCGACGCTGAGAAAGCCAAATCCATTCCGCCAGGCAGGCAGGCTCGCCGCCTCGACTCCGGCATGAAGGATTGTCAATCGCGCATACTCAAGCTCCCGGAGAAAGTCGCTCGCCTCCCGCGAGTGGGGAGCCAGTATCTCCGCGGAATCCTTCGCCCGGGAAGTCAGGATCACCTCGCTGGCGCGCACGGCTTCGCCATCACCAAGCAACACAGTCCAATCGTTCCCCTCTTCCTTGCTCAGCGAGATGGAAACACCCGTTCGAATCTCGCCTCCCGCATCCTTCAGACTTTTCGCCAGGCATTCCGGCAACTCGGCGAGGCCCTCCGGAAAAGATACCAGGCACCGGGGCGATTTCTTCTTCTTTTTGGCTCCTCCAGACTGCGAGCGCATACCTTTCAAAGCATCGATCAACCGCCGGTTTTCCCGCACAGCGTCAAAGAGTTGAGGGAAAGTGGCTTCGAAACTCACCCGGTCGGCATCCGCGGCATAGACGCCCGCGAGAAAAGGCTTCAGAAGTGAATCCACCACGGCATCACCCAGCACCTCCCGAAAAAAAGTACCCAGGGCGATATCACTCTCCGGCGGATCGTAAGGCCTCCACAAGCCCCGGATCAGCCGCGTTTTTTCTGAAAGCTTAATGACATCGCTGGTCAAAAGGCTGAAAGGCCCCAGGGGAACTTTCCGAAGCCGGCCCTCTTTCCAGACAAAGCGATCGTGCTCGCGGATCGGTTGCTTGAGAGCTCGATCGCCGAGCCCGGCCTCCTCAATCAAAGCCATCATCTCCGCGCCATTGGAAAAACTGTTGGGCCCTTTTTCGAGAAGGAACTCCCCTCGCTTCTCCGTGTGAACGACGCCGCCAATGCGGTCATTGCGCTCTACGAGAAGGACCTGGCGTCCAGCCCGGGCCAGGCGGTAAGAGAGTGCGAGGCCTCCGATTCCCGCTCCGACGATAATGGCGTCATAATTCGTTCCGGGCATTCCGATTCCTTATCCCATCTGGCTATCCGGAGAGGCGCATCTTGAAATCTCAAACCGCGCGGGAAAACAGCGGTTTTTTTGAAGCTTCCTTCACATAGGAATCAAAAATCACCGCAATGTTGCGCAAAAAGATGCGCCCCTTCTTTGTCACCCGCAGGGTGCGGCCTTCCCAGCGAATCAAGCCATCCTCTTCCAGGATTTTCAGACGCTCGCTTTCTTTTTCAACCACGGGGCCAACGGGCCAGCCGGGAAGCGGCTCGTCATCAAGGTCCAGCCGGCCGTTGCACATCACCTCTTCGATCAGAAACCGCCGGAGACGGTCCTCTTTCGACAGCGCAAGCCCACGCTCAACCGGCAGCTGCCCATCCGTGATCATGCGCTTATAGACGCTCAGTTTTTTCGTATTCTGAGCAAAGGCATGATGAAGGTCGCTGATCGCCGAGGTGCCAAACGCCAGCATGTCCACTCCCCGGAGCGTGTTATATCCCATGAAATTCCGCCGCAGCGTGCCCTCCTCCAATGCTCGCGACAGGCTATCGTCCGCACGGGCGTAATGATCCATGCCGATAAAGACGTAACCATCGATCGTCAAACGGTTGTGGGCCTCGATAAACATCTGGAGCTTCAGGCCCGGGCCCGGCATCTCCTCTTCCGGAAGAACGCGCTGGTGCGCCAGCTTGCTGGGGAGGAAAGCAAAGTTGTAAAGGGCGATCCGGTCCGGGCGGAGTGAAATCACATCGTCCAGCGTCGAACGCCAGGTTTCTTCCGTCTGCTTGGGCAGGCCGTAAATCAGATCGATGTTCACGCTTTGAAAACCAGCCTCGCGCGCGGCCGCCACGTTGGCAAAAGTAATGTCGCGCGTTTGCTCGCGGCCGATCGCGAACTGTGTCTCCTCGCTGAAATCCTGTGTCCCGAAGCTCACACGGCGAAACCCAATGCGCTTGAAATAAAAGTGCATATCCTCGGGCGATGCGACGCGGGGATCCACCTCGATGCTCAGTTCCGCATCCGGGTCAAAATCGAAAGCATTCCGAAGATGCCCCACCAACTTCTCCAACTGCTCGTTGGAAAGATAATTCGGCGTGCCGCCTCCAAAGTGCAGTTGAGCCACTCGACCTTTCGGGCGGTAAAACTCCGCGGCCAGGTCAATCTCGCGATCGAGGTATTCCAGATAATCGGCGGCAACTTCCCGGCGCGGTGTGATGATGGTGTTGCACGCGCAGAAGAGGCAGTGCTTTTCGCAGAAAGGAATATGGACATAAAGAGCCAGATCCTGGTCCGAACCCGCGTGGAACTTCAGGTGATTTTCCCAGGCGGAAGAACCGAATTCCGGCTTCCAGAAAGGCGCCGTCGGATAACTGGTATACCGGGGAATCCGCTGGTCATAGTGGCGGATTCGATCCGCTGTGATTCCCAGGTTTTCCAGCGTGGCATGCGGCATCGGTCTCAGACTCGGCTTTTAGAAGAAAGTGCTTTCACAGCCCGGACGAAGGCTTTCGCTTCTTCGGGGCTGGCATTCGGCGTCACTCCATGACCAAGATTGGCAATCCATCCTCGTTCCCAATCAAAGCCCTTTAACGTCTTGGGCAATTCGCGTTCCACGGCGCCTTTGACCGTGAGCACCGCCGGATCCATATTTCCCTGAAGCGTCCGCCCCGTTTGACGGCGAGCCTCGGCCAGGGGGAGCGACCAGTCCACCGAAAGCACGTCTGCGCCCGTTTCCTCCATGGAAGCGAGCTTTCCCGCCGTCGAGCGCGCGAAAAGATGAATGGGCACGTCGCCACAGGCGGCGCGGACCCGTTCGACGATCCGGCGCTGGTATTTGGCGGCAAAGCGCTCGTAATCATGGGGCATGGCAAGCAATCCCGCCCACGATTCAAAAATCTGGACGCCATCCGCCCCGCCAGCCTGAATCTGTGCGACGAGATAATCCGCCGCCGTATCCGCAATGCGGCCCAGGATTTCCTCGAGAAGGTCCGGCTCCTCAAAGACCAGCCGCTTGATGGAGTGATGATGCCGAGACATCTTCCCCTCCACGGCGTAAGCCGCCAGCGTGAAAGGAGCACCGCAAAAGCCAAGCACCGGCACATCGGGGCCGGCCTGCTGGCGCAGGCGCTGGATTGAGTGCGCCACCGCCGGTTCGCTGAAGGAAACCGCCTGGAATCGATCCAGGTCCCCCGCCTCGCGGACCGGGTTGGTGATCTGAGGGCCTCCGTCGGGAAACTCCACGAGGAGCCCCATCTCTTCCAACGGAATCAGGATATCATTGAAGATAATAAGGATATCGACATCGAGAATCTTGAGCGGAAGCATGGACGCTTCGGCGGAGATCTCGGGATTGAGGCAGAAATCGCGAAAGCCAGAGTGCTCGCGCATTGCCATGTATTCCGGCATGTATCGCCCGGCCTGGCGCATGATCCAGATTGGCGGGCGGTCGGTTTCTTCACCTCGGACGGTTCGGAGATACCGTTCTTTCTTCGTCAGTTCACCCGCCATCAGGATTTCAGGTGGCCTCTTTATCTTTTTGATTGGTTGTGGCTTTGCGCTCTTCCCCGGGCTCCCCCTCTTCCAACTGTTCTTTCCTCCGATCCTTGGGTTGTTCATCCTCCTCTTCGTCGTCCCCCGCTTTATCCGCCGCCGAGCGGAATTCGCGCAGAGAACGGCCCATCATACGGGAGAGCTTGGGGAGATTCTTGGGGCCGAAGATCAACAAAACGATCCCCAGAACAATGAGGAGTTCCTGCCAGCCGATTGAGCCGAGGAATGCGAGGGAAGTCACCATGAGTGGGCGCCTGTCCTTACCTGAGAAAATCACGAACCGCCCCGGAGAGCGGGTAAATAACCGACAGCCGATTTTGTCTCATTTTCCGTCAACGCTGTCAGCCCAAAACCGGCCCTATTCCACTTCCTGGCTGACAAAGCCAATCTGGAAGGGAAGCGAGGAGTTCCCGAGAACCATGAAGCGGGCACTGATCCAGACACTTTCGCAGGGATCGAGGGTCACCGCCCCGCCCTCTTCCTCAAAGAACGAACGCTCGTCACCCGGCAAATCGCCTTGCTGCTTTGGCCCGGCCCATCCCGTCCGCACCGGCAAGGCATCCAGCTCTTCATCTTTCAAGGGACTCTCCGCTGCGGCGATCTGCCAGCCCAGGCCGATATCGGCGTCCGGCTTGCCAAAACGAAAGTCCACCTTGCGAGCGGTTTCACCCTGATTCACCAGACGGAACGTCGTCCGGTAGGGCACCATGTAGTTCCCCACCGTATCCGGCCGGTTCGATTTCTGGGAAAGGAGAAGATCCACCGTCTGGCGCGCCTTTTCACACCCTCGCGTTTGAATCTCGGGGAGAGCCATCTGGAACTTCACGGCATCGCCGGGCAAACCGGCGGCATCGAGCACCAGCGGCTGGCCACGCCAGACGAACGAGGGGAACACGCCACAGGCGCGGCGAAGCTGGCATCCCTCGGGCCTGCTGTTCAGATCGAGATAAGTCTCACCCGATTTGGCTCCCTGGCCAAGTAGCCCTTCCGCCGCTTCATCCACTTGCCCAAGCGGCGTTTCTCCTGGGATCGCCATAATATAAACATCCAGATTGGTTTGATCGGGCTTGCTCACAACGTCGGCCCGCACAATCCCAAAGCAGTTCACATTCGCACTGCTGTCCTCCGTATTGCGCGGCGCGGCGAAGACTTTGGAATAGGCGACGACCCGCCCGCTGTCCGGCCCGACCAGCACATCATCCAAAGGCCGGTCCCAGTCCCCCGCCATCACCCGGCGCCCCAGGGTGCTTTCCATTTCGTGAACCGTGCCGATGATTCCATCGGTCACAATCGCCTGGCGCGGCTGAATCTCCACCGTGCCGCCGCCGTTGTTCTTTGCATAGACCACAAGCCGGCGCGGCGTTGTCCCATCCCCCGGCTGGGAAATGTGAAACAGGAAAACCTCGAAGCCGCCATCGATATTCTCGAAACCGGAGTTTACCTGATCGCGCATCTCGCGCGTGACAGGATCGCCTCCATGAGTTTCGAACGGCGGAAGCACAGGCACGGTGGCGTAGGCGACGCCATCGCTCAATAAGACCTCTGGCAGATCGGAATGAATTGTATAGTCCGTGTGCCGATTCTCCATGGCAAGCCCCGGCAGCCAGTAATAATCACAATGCTCACACTCTTGATCGCTGGCCAGCGCCTCCAGCACTGCGGGCTGAACCGTGCAGGGATCTTCGAACAATCCCGCCATGCTCTCGCCCGAAAGTTTCGATTCATCGAAGAATCGCGACCCTTCGTCGAGATTCTCGAAGAAATCCAATTCCTCTTCGAAGGCGGAATCCGCGCTTTTTGAGACGCTGCACGCGGCGAGCAACGAAACGCCGAAAAGAAAAACACTCGTTCGCAAGAAAGGAATCATGGGGGCTCCATTCAGGGGGATCGTCGTTTGATTCGCCCCCGCATCATTCGGGGAGCCAGCCTTTCGGGCCAAGAAGAAAGCGGCGCCGCGAAGCCCTAACCGGCCCGTTCCATGGCCTTCTCGCAGGCCTCCCGGATATCGCTGGAAAAAGCGACGAGAAAGACACGTTCAAAATGATCTTCATTCTGAAGGAAATCGTTGATCGTCTTTACGGCGATTTCAGAAGCCTCCTCGATCGGATAGCCGTAAACGCCGGTGCTGATCGCTGGAAATGCAATGGTTTTCGCCCCTTTTTCCCGGGCCACCTCCAGCGAACGCCGGTAGCAGGAGGCCAGGAGCTCGGCAACCTCCGGATTATTCCGCGAATACACCGGGCCGACAGTATGAATCACGTAATCGGCAGGGAGGTCGTATCCCGCGGTGGCTTTTGCGTCTCCAGTTTCACAGCCATTCAGGCTCTCGCATTCCTTTTTCAGTTCCGGCCCCGCCGCTCGATGGATCGCCCCATCGACTCCTCCTCCGCCAAGAAGCGTCTTGTTGGCGGCGTTGACGATCGCATCGACTTCCAGGCGCGTGATATCGCCTTCTTGGATTTGAATCCGCTTGTCCATGGGAGTTCCCTTTGAGCTGAAGTGGATCAATTTCACTCAAGAATCATGGCGGCGGAAAAGTAAAGAGAAGAATGGCAAGCAAGACGTATAGACGCCGTCTTACGGCACAGAGGGCTTGAAGAGACGCGCTTGCGAACGTCCACGTCCCCATTGGCGAACCATTGTCCCTTCCCCTGGTTCGAACTCATTAAAATCATAGAAAAAGTAATAATCTGGCACACGGTCCAGGGAATCGTTTTCAGACAAGAGAGCCAGTTCCAGCCAATCCAATTCGCGGCTCTCCTTATAATACTGAAACTCCGGGCGAATCGAATCGGAATAGGCCAGGAGAACGGGCCCTCCCCCCTTCGAATGCTCGTCCCGAAGAAGCTCGACCGTTTCCTTTACAGGGGGCGAAAGCGGGTAATTCACATGAAAAACATAATTCAGCTTATCCAACTGGTAGAGGAAGAAAAGGATCAGGAACACCAGCCCCGTGTTTCTGACCGCTTCATGGGTCCGTATAGATCCCCGCGCTGACAACCATCGAGTAATCAGTTGAAGCACGCGGAAAACCGCCAGAAAACCGAGCGGATTGAGATAAAGGCTCGTGCGATCGACGGGATAAGGAAACCCAAGGACGTAGTGCTCGATCACGTTCATGATCACCGAACCCGCGATCATCCAAAGCAGAAAGCCAAGGAGCGGATCGGCGAGCAGCGCCCCCATGCACACGACAATCAGAAGGAGCCCCGCCACCACATACGGAGCGAAGCCCTTCTGGGCGAGATCCGTGAATCCATCCAACATCGGGGCTAGCGGCGTAAAAGAATCCTCCGTATAGATGAAGATCATGTTATAGTGATGAACAAAAACCTCCCACAGATTCGCCCTGGCCGTCCCGACATAAAAATTTCCCGCGCCCATATCGTCGAACAACGGCCCATAAAGGGCCAGGCCCATCGCAAGGGCCGGAAGCCCGAGAACCAGGCTGGCGGCGAGCGAGCAGGAGATCCGCCGGAAGAATCGCGGCGGGCTGGCGGGCGGAAAAACCCGCCCCCCCCACACCCCCCCCCCCACAAAGGCTATAAGACGCCCCAAGACAGCAAAAAAAAAATGCAGGGGTGCGCGACGAGGCCCATCGGCCCCACCGTCCCGGACACCCGCCAGTACCTGCGGGCCACTTCTTGGCGCGGTAGCTGCAAATAATCGATCATCCGCTGCTGATCGGCTCCACTGAGGGAAACCGTGGTTTCGCCATGACAGCAGAAACCGCATTGTCGGCAGGTGAATAGGTGTTCGAGCTCTTCCATGATCGGAATCCTGGTATCTGGTTTGGCCACTGCTCAAAAACGGGCGCACCGATGATAACAGATCCGCGGAAAAGATGCCGCAGTTGAAACAGCCTCGGGAGGTATGCTCCCGGCGCTGTTCCGGGACGGGAATGCGGCAGCGCCGCTCAAGCGTAACCGATCATGTCCCCGAACGTGGAAATATCAATACCGTAGAGCATCGCCGCCATCCGCCACTTCTCTTCATCGGCGACGTCGAAGATAATATGGTCATCGGCGGGCAGGGTCAGCCAGCCATCCGCCAGCAGCTCTCCTTCCAGCTGTCCCGGTCCCCAGCCGGCATAACCGAGCAGAAACAAGTACTTGTCTGGCCCCCTGCCATGACCGATATCTTCCAGGATCTTGGTCTCTCGCGACAGCGAGATGGTTGAGGTAATCTCCAGCCGATGCTCCGCCTGGTAGTCGGATTGATAGAGGATAAAGGCCGACTCCAGTTCGACGGGGCCACCGATGTGCACCGGCGGCAGCTGTCCGTCGGGAACCGGCAGATTGGCGGTACGCAAAATCTCGTTGAGGCTGAAAAACGGATTTGGTTTGTTGACGGCAACACCCATGGCCCCCTCGTGACTATGCGCACAGATGAAAATCACCTGCTCTTCGAATCGGGGATCGGGCATTTGCGGTGTTGAAATCAGAAATGAACCCGTTAATGTGTCGATGACAGATGTTTTCTCGGCAACCATTGTGGCACCTCGGCAGAAACATGATCTGACGTAACCTTTCAGCTTCAAGCGTATCAAATAGCGGCAGCAACCGTCAAGAGCGGCACGACTGAGAGCGTGGCGGACCCATGACTCTGGATGATAGCATGGCGTATTCCCGATAGAAAAAACTTTTGTCCATGACTTTTTCGCCGTGATGCCCTACTATTCGTCTGGAGGCCCATCCAGGCCGTGCAAAATTATTCCACTCTTGCCGGTTCTGATCGGCCTGAATCGTCTTTTTTCTACGTGGCTTCTATGAACAACCCGCAGACTTCCATCCTCGCCGCCGATTGCTATGACCCGTTCCAATTCCTCGGCGTCCACGATCATCCGGGCAGACCCGGCACCGTTATTTTCCGCTGTCTGCACCCCCATGCCGAAACCGTCGAGTTGCTCAGCGGCGACCGCGTTTACCCGCTTGAACGAACCCATCCGGACGGGCTCTTCAGCAGCAGCCTCGATCGATCCGAGCTGGCCTTTCCGGATCTCGATCCATTTGACTACCGTTACCGAATTACGTATCGGTCCGGAACCCGGCACCTGATCAACGATCCATACCGATTTCCCCCGTTGCTTGCCGATCAGGATCGATACCTGTTCAATTTCGGCACCAACTACTCGCTCTACAACCTGATGGGTGCCCAACTCGGCCTGCACCTGCGCGTCAGCGGCACCCTTTTTCGCGTCTGGGCGCCCAATGCCCGCGCCGTTTCCGTGATCGGTCACTTTAACGGCTGGGACAACCGAGTGCACCAGATGCGGGTACTCGGCAGTTCCGGAATCTGGGAGCTTTTTATTCCGGGAGTCGTTGAAGACGAGTTGTATCGCTTTGCCATCAGGACCGCAACCGGGGCGGTTCGGGAAAAATCAGACCCCTACCAGTTCTTCGGTGAGCTGCGACCACGGACCGCCTCCGTCGTCCGCGACCTCAACCGCTACACGTGGAACGACCAGGCCTGGCTGGAGAAGAAACGGACCCACCAGCCCTATGATCAGCCGATCGCCATATACGAAGTGCATCCCGGCTCGTGGCGGCGTGATCCCGAGCAGCCCGAACGGTTCCTGACGTTTCGCGAGCTTGCCGACCAGCTCATTCCCTATGTGAAAGATCTCGGCTATACCCATATCGAATTGATGCCGGTCATGGAGCATCCGCTTGACGAATCATGGGGCTATCAGGTCACCGGACCATTCAGCCTGACCAGCCGCTACGGTGTTCCGGACGATTTCATGTATTTTGTCGACCAATGCCACCAAAACGACATCGGGGTCATCCTCGATTGGGTGCCCGCCCATTTCCCGAAAGACGAACACAGCCTGGCCCGCTTTGACGGCACCGCCCTCTATGAACATGATGACCCGCGCAAGGGCGCCCACCCGGAGTGGGGAACCATGATCTACAACTACGGGCGCCGCGAGGTCAGCAATTTTTTGATTGCCAACGCCCTGTTCTGGCTGGATCGTTATCATATCGACGGCCTCCGGGTCGATGCCGTCGCCTCGATGCTCTACCTCGACTACGCGCGGCAAGATGGGGAGTGGATGCCCAATTGCTACGGCGGCAGGGAGAATCTCGAGGCCATCGAGTTCATTCGGCACATGAACTCGATCATCTATGACCAGTTTCCCAATACGCTGATGATCGCCGAGGAATCAACCAGTTTTTACGGCGTCTCAAAACCTGCCGATCAGGGCGGGCTGGGGTTCGGCTTCAAATGGAATATGGGCTGGATGAACGATATTCTCAGCTATTTCAGCAAAGATCCGCTCTATCGAAAATTCCATCATAACGCATTGACCTTTTCCCTGATGTATGCTTTTTCGGAGCAGTATGTGCTGCCGCTGTCGCATGACGAGGTGGTGCACGGCAAGCGTTCGCTGCTGGAGAAGATGCCCGGCGATCGGTGGCAGAAATTCGCCAACCTG
>CAYFUR010000065.1:3553-20062 GCA_964346275.1 uncultured Candidatus Sumerlaeota bacterium | reverse complement strand
TTCGAAGGCTGCTGGAGCAGACGGCAGTTCCAATCCGTTCACGCCGAAGCTTCGGGCGAACTCTTCCAGGCGCCAGAACAGATGGTGGCTATGGTGAAGAAACTCTTCGATCACTCCGGCGGAGACGGAAAACTCGGCCGCGAGGCGTTCCAGCGTTCTGCCCCGGGATGCCTCCAGGTGGAGCAAAACGCCCTTGGCCGCCTGGTGAAGCCGCCGCGGCAACCGGTAGCCATCCTCCAGGAAATCCGCGAAATATCTCGCCAGGGCAGAAGGATCGGCGTGGAGTTCTTCGAGCAAATTGCAAATCCAGCGCCCACAGACCCTCTCGTCCCGCGACAGCGGAAGCGCCCTGCACGCCGGATCAGCCCCCAGCGCAAGAAAAGCGGTGGCCGCCGCCTCGCCGCCCTCGCGAAAGCGCCGGAGAAGAGGCCGCCATCCGGCGATGGTTTCCGGTTCAATTCCGCCGCGGGCCAGCAAGCGCCCCGATGGAGTCAGCTCCGGCAAGGAGGCCTCGTCATCCCCTTCCCAAAAGCCGAGCTGGCGGCCTTGCGCGATGGCCTGTATCAGAGCGGTTTCCCCATAGCCCGCATCGGACAGCAGCGAAAAGAGGCCCGCAAGCCCGGCTGGCTCCGGCAGTGACAGCAAAAACGCCACGGCCTCCATGGCCTGGCGGACGGCTTCCCTCTCTCCCAGCGGCTGGCGCTCCTGGCATCGATAGGCGAGCTGTGAGGGGGCCGCTTCCACCAGAAATGCATAGCCCGCATCCTGCCCCGGGCGGCCCGCGCGGCCAAAAAGGTGGGGCAAAGCATCGGCCGAATGGCTCATGACGCCGGGAAAAACCAGCACCGTCCGGACGCCAAAGTTCAGGCCTTCCGCCAGTGTCGTCGTGGCCACGCAGATCTCTACCCGGCCGGCGCGCAGCCACTCCTCCACGGTGCGCCGCTGGCGGCGGGTGAGTTCCGCCGTGTGGAGGGCGACGCCCCGCGAGAGAAACTCCTCCAGGAGCGGATCCTCTTCCTCCATGGCATGATGCAGTGTTCGCGGCCGCGCCTCCGCCAGCGCTCCCGCCAGCCTCGCGGCCTCGCGCCGGGTGGCCGCAAAGATCAGCAACGGCTTTTCAAAGGCATCGACTAGCTCGGCGAGCTGGCGCTCCAGCGGCACATTCGGGTCCGGAGCATACGGTAGCATGATTTGCCCTTCGTCACCAGTCGTCTCATCCTCCCAGCGCGCCACCCCTTCTCCGAGATTGACCGTTCCATGGCGAAGGGGAACCAGGCGCTCGCGGCTCTCAAAAAATGCCATGCCCAGGCTGCGGGCCAGCCCCGCCGCATAGTCCAGTTGCGCGGAGAGCGCCACGAACTGGCAGTCCGGCGCCAGGCGCCGCCACGCGCGGAGCAGCACCTCCGCCGCGGGTCCGCGCTGCGGGTCGCGCAGCAGGTGAATCTCGTCGGCCACCAGGAGGCCCGTGCGCCGGGCCAGGGCGGGAGAGCGCTGGAGCAGCGCCCGCGCTTTCTCGTAGACCATGACCGCCACATCGACTCGCCCGGCCAGAATGTCATCATCCGCCGATCGGTCGTCCCGCGTCGAGGCCGCCACGCGATAGCCAAAGGGCCCGAGCCGCCCCGCGAGGTCTGCCGTGCGTTCGCGCACCAGCGCCCGCGTGCTGGCCAGGTAAATCACAAAGCCGCCGCCATGGAGCATCGCCAGCGCCGCCGCGTCGGCGATGAGGCTTTTGCCCGTGCCCGTTGGAGAGTGGCAAAGCACCGACTCGCCGGCGAGGAGACCGCTTTCCATCAGGACGTGTTGCTGAAACGGAAAGAGTGATTCGGGGGCGAGGGCTTCCGCCTGCTCGAGGGGCGGAGCGTTCTCGCCGAGGAGTTGCTGAAGAAGAGAGGCTAGGGACGTTGAGGCGCTCATCGGGGCCCTCCCGGTGTTGTTTTTCGTGTGAAGGTAACAGGGAGGGTGAAAGAAAAGCGAAGTTTCGTCAATCGCTATTTTCGCTTTTATTTCGCCATGCCAGGGTGGCGAAAACCAGCAGCCCCAGCGCGCTCAGCATCCACCCCCAGCGAAACGACGCGGGGCGGTATTCCAGCCGGAATTCCCCGGTCCCCGGCGGCACCAGCGTTCCCACCTGGAAACCATTCACCGGATAGGCCGGGAGCGTCTCGCCCGCCTCGGTGATGACGCGCCAGCCGGGCATCCAGTTGACCGAGGCGCAGATGAAGGCGTCGCTTTGCGGGGCCGGATCCAGACGAACGAGGAGATCGGATTCGCGATCGTAGGAGACGGTCACTTCTGGTGGCGGGCCCAGGTTCGCCTGGATCGGTTCTTCTGTATAGGCGACGCGGAAAGGGTCGGGTTCCCTGGCGATTCCCTGGAGGGCATAGGCGGCGTCGCTGGCGGCCCGGATTTCTGAAACAGCCCAGGCGAGCGGGCGCTCGTCCGTATATCGATAAAGCGGCCAGCGCGGGTGCTCGGCGACGCGTTCCACCTGCCCCTCCATCCAGGCGGGATCGAACCCCTTTTCGGGAATGACGCGGCTGGGGTCGTAGATGTCGTAGCGGCCGACGAGAAACTGGATATTGAGCAGCCGCAGGGCCGGCGACGCGGGATCAGTGAGCAGCACGCCATGGCGGGGGAGCAGAAACCCCGTCCGCATGGAGGCCCAGCGCCGCACCATGCCGTAGCGTTCTGGCACGAGCGGATCGTAACCCTGGGCGTCGTAGTAGCCAAACCAGCAGGCGAGATCGGGCATCATCGAGAGGCCGAAATCCGGCCGCCGCGGGTCGTAGCTGTAACGCAGGCTGGGGTCCACGGCGAGAAAGCGGTCGCGCCCGATGGTTTCCACGTATTGCGGGCCGGGCTGAAAGCGCTCCGTGCCGGTGAACGCGCGGTCGACGCGCCCCAGCAGCCAGAACGTGCCGGACGCGGCGACGACAAGGAGCAGGTAATACAGCAGTTTTGTCCGCCCTTTTCCGATGATCCAATCGTGCAGCACCGCCGCCCCCAGGCCCGCCATGACCGACCCGGCGACGGACCAGAGGACCAGCGCGCGGCGCGGCGCGTGGAAGCTCTGGTAGAGTGGAAGAAGTTTCGACCACGCGGGCACCAGCACCGCCACCGCCAGCAGATAGCTGAGGGCGCCGAGAGCCAGCAGCACCAGCGCCGGGCGGCGCGTCTTGCTGGAAAACAGCGCGAGCAGCGCCAGCACCAGCGCGCCCCAGCCGAGGGCGTTCACGGTGTCCGTATCCTCGATGGGGTTCCCCGTATAGCCAACCAGCGCCGACAGCAGATAGCCGCCGTGGAGGGCTTGCTCCTGGAGGCTTTCCACGTCGAGCGCCGCGCGTTCCGTGTGGCGGAGGAATTCCAGGGTGGGGACGATCTGGATTGCCGAGAGAAGAAGCGCCAGCGCCGCGGCCGCTGCCCCCCGGGCGAGCGGCTGCAGCAGGCCCTCGCGCCAGGCGCCGTGGCGCTGCCATCCACGCCAAAGCCAGTAAATCGGCAGGGCGAGCGCTGTATAGAAGGTGATCTGGGGAGCACCGGCGAGCACTTGCAGGGCGAAGAACGCCGCCACGGCCTGTGCTCCCCGGTTCGGACGCCATCCCGGCCGCGCCAGCGACCATTCCACCCCGAGCAGCATCCAGGGAATCCAGATGGTGGTATAGACATGGGGCGTCAGCGCGATGCGGCTGGCCAGCATGGCGCTGAACTGGAAGGTAAACCCGGCAAAGATCGCCGCGGAGGGCCGTCCCGCCAGCCATCTCACCAGCGCATACATCCCCAGCCCGCCCAGGATGTAATGAAGGAGGACGACCAGCCCATTCCCCAGGGGATTCGGCATCAGGTAGAACACCGCCTGGGGCGGATACCATGCGGCGACCTGGGGGTTGGCGGCGAGGGGCAGCCCGCTGAAGATGTGGGGATTCCAAAGGGGGAGGATGCCCTGGCGAAGCTGGCCCGCCGCCGCTTTGCGGTAGGGATAGAGCGCCGCGATGGTATCCTGGAAATCGGGCAGATAGCCTGCCAGGAGCGGCCACCACCAGATCGCGGGCAGCACCGTGAAAAAGAGAAGGGCAAAGCCGTGATGTCGGAAAAAGCGTTTCACTTCGACCGCATGTTTCCCCAGGAGACGGAGTGGCGGCCTTTATCGAGAGTCCATGGCGGAAGGGAAAGCAAAGAAAATCCCCGGAGACGGCGCTCCGGGGATTGGATGGTCCATGATCCCGCGAAGCCGCAGTCTACTTTTTCTTCTTCAGGGCATCGTTGAGCAGATCGCCGAGGGAACCGCCAATATTCTGCTCTTTCTCTTTTTCCTGCCGCTGATACTGGCGAATGTTCTGTTTCTCCATCTCGCGGAACGCTTCCTTGCGCGAGAGCGAAAGCCGCTCGCGGTCGTGATCGACGCTCAGCACTTTCACCTGGACTTCCTCGCCCACGCGCACCACGCGCTCGGGGGAATCCACGCGCACATCATCGAGCTGGCTGATATGGATGAGGCCTTCCACCCCTTCGGCTACTTCCACAAAAGCACCGAAGGAAACGATGCGCGTGACTTTTCCGGTGACCACCGAACCAGCCGGGTTCTCGGCGACAAAGGATTCGAAGGGCGAGCGATCAAGCTGCTTGAGTCCGAGGCCGATACGGCGCGATTCGCGATCGAGCTTCAGCACCACCACCTCGATCTCCTGGCCTTCCTTCAGAGCTTCGCTCGGTTGCTTGTAGCGCCTGGTCCAGCTCAAGTCGCTGATATGGAGAAGGCCCTCGGTGTATTCGTCCAGCTTGACGAACGCGCCGAAGTCCCGGAGCGACGAGACCACGCCTTTCTGGCGCGAGCCGACGGGATACTTCTCCTCGATGTCCGACCACGGATCGCGGGTCAGGTGCTTCAAGCCGAGAGAGAGGCGCTTGTTCTGTTCGTCGATTTCGAGAACCTGGCAGGTCACTTCATCTCCCAGGCGGAAATACTCTTCGGCGGATTTCTGGTCCTGCCGCCAAGAAATATCGCTGGCGTGGATCAGGCCGGTGATCCCTTCTTCCAGCTGGACAAAAGCCCCGAATGGCTTGATGCCAACCACCTTGCCGCGAACGGGAGTGCCGGCAGGGTAGCGTTCCTGGATCGTTTCCCAGGGATCCTGATTCAGGCGCTTGCGGGACAGGGTGACTTTGCCGGTTTCGCGTTGAAGGTCGAGCACCTTGGCTTCGATTTCCTGGCCCGGCTCGACAATTTCCGAGGGATGCTGGCCGCGCTCCCAGGATAACTCAGAGCGCGGGATGAGCGCTTCCACGTCGCCGATCTGAACGAAGACACCAAAATCCAGGACATCGCGCACGGTGCCGCGAACCGTCTCGCCGGGGCCCGTCTTGTCGAAAAACTCATTTTTGCCGGATTCGCGCCGTTCTTCGAGCAGCTTGCGCCGTGAGAGTACCGCCCGCCCGCGCGACTGGTTGAATTCCAGCACATAGGCCTCGATCTCCTGGCCCACCAGGGCGTTCAGATCCGGCACGCGATAGAGATCCACCTGGCTGGCAGGCATAAACGCCGGCATTCCCACATCCACCAGCACGCCGCCGCGAACCGTCTGGGTGATGGTGCCGCGAAGGGGCCGGCCGCTTTCCAGCGCCTCTTCGATGGCCTTGGCGGCAACGGCCGCGCGGGCCTTGCTGTAGCTCAACTGCGGCACGCCCTCGGGACCAAAGCCCAGCAGCAACACGCGCACGGTGTCGCCGGGCTTCACCGTGGGCTCGCCCTTGGCATCGAGAAATTCGCGCACGGGAATGGGTGATTCTTCCTTCGAGCCATAGCTCACAAGGACGGAGTCGTCGACAATGCCCACCACGGTGGCATCGACCAGCTCTCCTTCCTGCCGCGGGCCGGATTCCGGCAAATACTGGTCAAGCAGCGCCTCGAACTCCTGGTCGAGCGCTTCATTCTCCTGTTCAAGCTCTTCTGTCATGGATGTGTCCTGCGTGGATTGTCCGGCAAAGGGAGCATGGATCCCGGCCGGGGGCGGCAAGGTTCTTCAGGCGCGGGTTGCGTTTCAATCAAAGACTTCTCATTGGCGTGGAGAGCGAAAAAATGGAGTTTTGTCTCCGCAGCCTGACTTTTTCCGCGGTTGCTCAGTCAAATCCTGTAACAAGAGAAAACAATGGTGAGGTCGAAGGCGGGTTATGGCCGGGATCCGTTGCCGAAAGGAAAATACCGGATTGCCCCGCATGAACTAGCCATTGACCTAATTCGTTACGCTTCCAAGCTTAAAGCCTTTCCAAACTGCACGCGAGGCACAGAGAGCCCTTGGACACCGCACAAGCCAATCGCCGGGAAAGGGAGCAGGAGTGGTGGCTGTCGCCCTCGGCGATTTTCGCCCGCCCCCGGCGCTGGGTGGCGGATCTGGTTTCGCATCCCGAGCGGCTTCTCTCCGTCGTGGCCGGTCTTGCCTTCGCCGCGATGATTCTTCTCTGCACCATGGAAGACCACTCGCGCGTGGGGCGGGTCATCGCCACAGCGGTGGCATTGCTGGCGACCGGTTTTGGCGCGTCACGCGGCTGGTTTTCCGTGCGCCATCTCCGCCCTGTCCTTGCGCCTCTGGCCGCTGTCTATACCGCACTGATTCTCTCCTGCCTGTTTTCCATCAGCCCCGCTTTCAGTTTTGATAACTTCCTCGAGCAGCACCTCTGGTATGGCCTGATCTTTCTCGGGGTTGCGGCCTGGGCCTCCACGCCGGAACGCCAGCAGTTCTTTCTGCGTGGAATTCTCGCGGCCACGTTGTATAGCGCCGCCACCGGGATTTTCTTCTACTATATGGCTCCGAGACTTGCGGAGGCGGGCCTCGTCGACAAAGTGAGCGACTTCTATTATACGGCTACCAACGAACAGGGCGAGGTTTACTATCGCGCCCGGGGCCTTTTCCAAAGCTATACAGACTCCGCCATTTTCATGGCCCTTGCCCTCCCCGCAGCCGTCGCCTTGGTGTTCCAAGCCGCGCGGGAAAACCGCCGCGCCGAAATGGTGGTCGCTCTCTCCACTGCGGTCCTCGCGGCTTACTACCTGCTGCTGACGAAATCCCGTGGCGCGTGGCTCGGCGCTTTTGCCGGCCTGCTGCTCATCTGTCTGCTCATGCGTGTCACATGGTGGGTCTATGCGGCGGGCGCCATGGTGATTGCCTTGATTCTGGCTTGTTCGCCCGCGGAACGGTCCCGCGCCTTGACGCTGATCCAGGATCTGACAGATCCCGATTTGTTCCTTTCCGGCCGCCTGGTGCTTTGGGAACAGGCGCGTGAGCCGATCGAAGAGCATCTTTGGACGGGCCTCGGTTACGGCGGAAATATTTTTCTGACGGATGAAGCGGCGGAAAAGGGTTATGCTCTGGCGAGCAGAGACACGGTTCAGCCGGACCTGCATCATCTCTACCTTCAAACTCTTGCCGAGGTCGGCATCATCGGCCTGCTGGCGTATCTCTGGTTTGTCGGCACGCTGGTCTTTTTTGCCTGGCGCCGCATCCGGGCGGAGCGGGGCCAGCCATCGTTCCTTGGCGTCTATACGACGGCCTCGGCCCTGTCGGCGCTGCTTGTCATGGGGTTCGTCTATTTCATGAACGAGGACCTGGTGGCCCATGCCATGTGGGCCATGGCGGGATTGATGGCAGGCGGGGCCGCGGCGGATAGCGAGCCGCCGCAATCCTGATTGCCTTTTGATTCCCTCGCCGCCAGAATCACGGGAAAACCTGATTGGAGGATACTCTCATGGCTGGCAAGCAGAAGAAACGATTTCTCATTACGGGAGGCAGCAAGGGAATTGGCGCCTCCATTGTGGAGCAGGCGCGCAAGGACGGGCACGACGTGGTCTTTACCGGGCGGGACGAGGAGGCCCTGGCCCACGTCGCCCGGGATACCGGCGCATTGTCTATACAGGCAGAGATAACGGAACCGCGGGACAATGCCCGCGTGGTGGAATTCGCCAAGGACAAGATGGGCGGCATCGATGTGCTCATCAACAACGCCGCGATTGGCTATGGAGCGCCTATCGGCGAAATCGATATGAAAAAGCTGATGGAACTGTTCGACGTGAACATCTTCGGCCTTGTCGATCTCACCAATCGCGTTGTGCCGGTCATGAAAGCGGAAGGCCGCGGCGATATCGTGAATGTCGCTTCCACCTCCGGCATGAAGGGCCACGCAAACGGCACCGCCTACTCGGGCAGCAAATGGGCTCTTCGCGGCATCACGCAATGCTGGCAGGCGGAGCTGCGCCGCCACGACATTCGGGTCACATGTATTTGCCCCTCGGAGGTGCAGACAGGCTGGGGCGGCAAACGGCCGGGAGATAATCCCAGCAAACTTTTTAGCGAAGACATCGCCCAGGCGATTCTCAGCGCGCTGGAGCTGCATCCCCGTGGCTTCATCCCCGAATTCGCCGTCTTTGCGACGAATCCGAGCTAAGTCTCACTCGCCCGTATAGACGATGCGATACACTGTGCCGGAAAAGTCGTCGGACACCAGCATCGATCCATCGTCCATGAGTTCCACGTCCACGGGGCGGCCCCAGGCTTCTTCTCCCTGGAGCCATCCCGTGGCGAACTCCTCGTAGCCGAGGGAGTTCCCTTCGCCATCCAGCCGCACCAGCATTACCCTGTATCCGATTTTATTACTGCGATTCCACGAACCGTGCTCGGCGATGAACACCTCGTTTTTGTATTCGCCGGGAAACATATCGCCTGTATAGAACTGCATGCCCAGCGCGGCGACGTGCGGGCCGAGGTTCTGCACGGGAGGTACGAATTCGCTGCACGGGCGATCGTTGAATTCAGGGTCTTGGATCGTGCCGCCGTGGCACCAGGGATAGCCGAAATGAAGGCCGGGCTCGGGAGCGCGATTCAATTCGTCCGGCGGCCGGTTGTCCCCCATCCAGTCGCGGCCGTTATCCGTAAACCACAGATCGCCCGTCTCCGGATGCCAGTCGAACCCGACGGTATTGCGGATGCCGCGGGCGTAGACTTCCAGGTTCGAGCCGTCGGGGTTCATTCGCATAATGTTCGCGTATCTGTCAAAATCCGGCTTGCAGATATTGCACGGGGCGCCCACGGGGACGTAAAGCTTTCCGTCCGGGCCGAATTTAATGAATTTCCATCCGTGGCTGCGATCGGTGGGAAAGGCATCGCTCACAAGTTCGCGGCTGGGATTCTCCAGATTGTCCTCGATGCCCGGAAAGCGCCAGACACGGCTGACTTCCGCGACATAGAGATCTCCATCCCGGTAGGCCACGCCGTTGGGCATGCGCAGGCCCTCGGCCAGAACGAATCGCTCGTCCGCCTTGTTGTCTCCATCGGTATCGCGCACGGCATAGACGCTGTCGCCGGTGCGGTTCCCTACAAACAGAGTTCCGTTTGGAGAAAGCTCGAGGGATCGGGCATTGGGCACGCGGGCATAGACGTCGATCTGAAATCCATCGGGCATTTCAATCAGGTGAAGGGGCAGTTCGTCTTCGCCGGTCGCGGCCGATTGCTGTTGTCCGCAGGCGGAGAAGACCGGCAGGCAAAGGCAGAGTGTGAAAAGAAGACGGCGCATGAGGGCGCTCCTCGAAAAGGGTTACCCGCTCCCGCCTGCAAGCCTCAAACCAGAATCCCCCGTCTCGACCTTTTCCTGGGGGTTTTCCGCGCGATAAGCGAAGGGAATGATGCTCAGTGGCAAGGCCACGCTCAGGAAAATAAGCGCCTGATAGCCCCCCGAAAAGGATTTGTCCAGGCTGTAGAGCACGGGACCCATAGCGCTGGCAAACACGATGATCGACATATTCACGCCGCTGATGGCGCCCAGGTGCTCATAGCCGAAAAACCGCGGCCAGGTGACTGTCAGCAGCACGGCAAACAACCCGCCGGAAAGGCCGTAACCGGCAAAGACGAGGCCCCGCCCCAAGGGCAGGTCGAACCAGAAAAGCCCCAGGCTGCCCGCGGCCTGCGCCGCCAGCAGGGCCATAAGGATCCATTTCAGGCGCACGCGATCACTCAGCCATCCGCCGGCAAAGTTGGCCACGATGCTGAAAGCCGCCATTGGCAAAAAGATGGTATAGGCCTCCTCGCGAGTCAGCCCCATGTCGCCCCCGAGCGAGGCCAGGTGGAACGTCACTGCGGTAATCACCATCGACTGGGTCGCCACCCCGATATTGAAAACCCAGAAAGGAAGGGTGCCGATTGCTTCGCGGCGGGTGAATTCCTTGCGGGTTTCAGGAATGCGCTCGGCCATGCGGGCGCGCCAGGCCGGATCATCCACGCCATCCTTCACCAGGCCGCACTCTTCGGGATTATCGCGATAGAACAGCCAGCCCAAAAAGGTCATTCCGATGCCCACGACCGCCGCGAGCAGAAAGCATGACTCCCGCCAGCCCATTCCAAGAACCATCTCGTTCAGCAACAACGGGGATACGGCAAAGCCGAAGGCGACGAACACACTCTGGAACGCGGCGGCCAGCCCGCGGCGATGGTCGAACCATTTTCCCACCACCACGCGAGACACCATGGTCAGGCATCCCTGGCCGAAAAAACGAATCAGCAAAAACGTGAAGATGGCGAAAGCCATGGAAAGAGCAAAAGAATCAACTCCGCCAAAATGGGCCATGCGGCTGGATTGGGCGAGAAAGATCAGGCTGGCGCCAAGGCCCGCCGCCGACAGCACAACCGTCCATCGGGCGCCGATCCGGTCGAGCATCTTTCCCGCCCAGGGCAGGAGCAGCGCGCTGGTGATTGTCCCCACCATGTAGGCCGTGCTCAGATAGAGGCGCTCGATTCCGAGCGCCTCGATCAGGTGGTCGGTGAAGACGCCAACACCCATGGTCTGGCCGGGAATGCTGGCGATAATGCCGATCGTCGAGGCCGCCACCACGATCCAGCCATAGAAGAACGGCGAGTTTTTGGGCGAGAAGGGAAAGTGCGTCCACTTGCTGGCGGGCAAAGCGAGGCTCCGATAGGAATTTCAACGAGACATTTCAGGGGGCGATATGGCGGTGATTCTCAGCGGTCGAGCAAATCGCTGACGTGGGCGGTCTGGTTGACCACCTGAACGCGGACCCTTCCCGAGAGATAATGATCGATAATATTTAAGCAGCAATAGCTCTGTTCGAAAGTGAAAATACATTGGAGGGGCAGGCCCAGCGCCTCCGCGAGAATGATGCGCACGGGGCCGCTGTGGGCCGTGATCGCGACGGTTTGCCCCGTGTGGGACGAGATGATTTCGCTGAGGGCGGCCCGCACGCGATGTTGGACATCGTGGAAGTTTTCCGAAGCTCCCGGCACGCGGGTGGTAAAGCGGTCCTGCCAGTAACGGCGGATTTCCACGGCATACTGATTCTCGATCTCATCCCACGGCAAACCCTGCCAATCGCCAAAGTGGCGCTCGCGGAGCCGTGCGTCGATCCGGGGCTGAATCCCCTGGCTTCGTGTAATCTGGCTTGCCAGGTAGCGCGCGCGAACCAGGTCGCTTGTATAGACAGCCTGGATCTTACAGGATTTCAGATACTCGGCCGTGCGCCGGGATTGTTCTTCGCCCCGGGGCGACAATTCCACGTCCATCTGGCCGTAGAGGTGTTTGTGATGACTATGGTCGACTTCGCCATGGCGAAGCACAAGAAGACGAGTCGGCGTCCCTTCCGCGGGGCGCCAGGGAGCATGGGAAAAAATCACGGTGTTCCCTGTTCCTCCTCATCAACAATGAGTGTTAACTCGAAAAACTGTGAAGCGTTGCGCTCCATATTTTTGATTTTCTGTGTGGCTTCCTGCCCTTCCACAAGTATGGTCACGTCGCCCTCCCGAGGCACATTCAGGGTCACGAGGCCCGCGCTGTCGGTCTCTCTTTCATAGGTCTTCAGGGCGGTTTTCGGTGGATCGGCCACTCCGGTAAGCCTGTTGTGAATGAAATCAACCCGTTTCCCACCCAGCACCTCGCCCTGTTCATTCTCCAGGCGAACTGTCAGGTAGGCTTGTTCCGCGCTCCCCGTCGAAGCGGCAGGCACCGGCTCCACCGGCCGATACTGGTTCACGACGAGGATCACGATCACGGCGATGACCGGGATCACGAGAGCCACGGTGATCGGCAGCCAGGACGGCTTTTTCTTTTCCGTTACAACGCGTCGGGATGTGCTGAGGTCCATGATCCTTGTATTCCGAGGGCGGTTTGGTGCCCACAATGGAGGCAAGAGAGATACCAATCCGCCGTTTTAGCTCTCGCTGCCGTCTCCGAAATCGATTTGGATGGTCCCATCCATGCGCGGATTCACCCGGAACGACCGGCTTTCCATGGTGGCTGTGCGCATGATCGTGTATTCCCCTGGTTCGAGCCGTGTCTCCAATTCTTCATAGGTCAACTCGATCAAGGGAACCTCCGCTTTCGTGCCGGGCTTCGGCATCACGATGAACTGCTCCGTGGCCTCGATGGGTTGGCCTGAACCGTCGCTGACGTCGAATTTGACGAAAACATAATCGCGGCAGGAAAAGTTGATCTCGAGATTTCCGTCCTCCGGTACGCTGATGAGACGAGCTGCCCCGTCTTCATCCGCGAGGCGAATGCGCGCCGGGCCGCTGGGCAGATTCTCAAAACGGTATCGGCCATCGTAATCGATGGTTTGGCGGCGCACCTGCTGGCGAATCTTTTCGGCGGAATAGGCTCCCGGCCGTGTCGAAAGAATGACCTCGGTGCCCGCACAGGCCTCGCCCCTTGTATTGCGTACAGAGCCGGAGACGCTCCCTGTTCCGCTCAGGAGAAGGCGCACCGTCTCCGAACTTCCCGCCTCGGCCTGTGCCGTCCCCAGGACGCTTCCCTGCCCGTTCGCTCTCGCCTTGATCAGGTAGCGGCGCCCCTCAATCAGGTTTCGAATTTCAAAGGAACCGCCGGGAGAAACGGAAAAGTCAGGAATTCGCCGCGAGTCCGCTGGCGGAAAATTTTTGAAAAACCGCGATCCCTCTTCCTCTTCCAGCGGCTCGGCGCTCAGAGTGATATCGCGACGGGTCTCTCCTTCTCCGGGATCGACCAATTCACCCTGAATCCTGCCCAGGGGGGCCAACTTCAGCGCACCCGCCTCGTATTGTTCCGCTGGCTCGAGTTGCAGGCGCGTTTCGCTGTAATAATGTCCACCCGAGCCGGATTCGGCCTCGCCAAGGAGAAGATAGAGGCCCGGTTCGACGTCCTCAAAAGTGAAGCGGGCCGCCCCGCTCTCATCCGGCGACACGGGCATTTGTTCCTGCTCGCCTTCGCTCATCAGCGTCACCGTTGCCGAAGAGGGGGCCTTGTCCTGGTTTGCCAGGACGACGTGGCCCGACACACTTCCAAAGGGATGCAAGGTGACGCGGGCTTCTTTGCCTGAAGCGGCATCAAATTCTTCCAGCCGTCCCTCGACATAGTCGGGATGCTTCACCATAAGCTGGTAAGTTCTGGGGGCGATCCGCGTGAAGGAGAATTCGCCCTGGTCGGACGTTGTGGTTTGGGCCGTGAAGGGCGTTTCCGCGCTTGTCGGATCGACGAGTTCCCGAATCCGGACGGTCGCGCTTGGAATCGGAGCTTCGTCCTGGCCGCCTTCTGCCGCCAGCGTGGCCACGCCCTCGATATCCACCCCCTGGACCACCTTCAGGTCCGCGCGCGCCAGGCGCGTTTCCCCGTAGTTTCCGGCGTCCAGGTAGGTCGGCTGGCCCTCGAACAGATACGGCGCGGGCAAATCCTCCGAATCCAGCGACACCTCGATCCAGGCGGGTTCACGGAAATGTTTCTCGTAAAAGCCCTGGGCATCCGATGGCAACCGAGCCGTCTGGATTTCCGGCTCGTGGTCGAGCAGCGAGCGCACCTGCCAGCGAAAGAGCACAGGCGCCTCGGGAACAAAATTGTTCGCGCGGTCGCTCACCGTGCCGCGAATAATTACGGGCCGGGGGAGTTCAAAATCCGCGGTGACATTGGTGCCCACCGGTTGCGGTTCGACTTGCCGCGCGATGCCCTGCGGCTCGCCTTGGAGCATGATGCCCACGAAGTAGGCCTGCTCGGCGGGCAGATCGATCTCGTAAAAACCCAGGCCGTCTGCCTCTGTCCTCCAAAGGGGAGTTTTCTCGGTAAAGGCGGCCTGGACCAGTCGCTGGAGCGTGCCGCCCTCGGTTTTCGGAACGATATAAAGTTCCGCGCCTCCGATCGGCGCGCCGGAGGATGTGCCGACGAAACCGCTGACGGTGAAATCGGTCGGCGTAGGCGAAGGCGATGGAGAGGGCGTCGGCGAAGGGGAAGGCGTGGCCGTTGGTTCGGGAGTGGCTGTGGGCGTGGTCGTGACCGTCGGCGTGGGTGTTGATTCCAGGGCCGGCTCTTCGTCCCCGGGGACCGCCGTGGGCTCTGGACTCGGTGTGGCTTCCGGCGCTCCCGCCTGGGCGGTTTGTGATTGTTCCGCCGGGCCGTGCCGGCCGAAGGGGCGCTCTTGCGCGAAGAAAACGTAATAGGCCATGGCTGTGGCCAGCGCCAGCGCGGCCACCGATGCCACTTTTGTGATCATTGAGGAGGACGATGTGTTCGGCAAGGGCCTAAAGAACCTCTCACTTCAGAATGCCGCGCGTGCGCAGCAGAAACTCCGCATTTCCCAGGAGATAGCGCCTTCCAAGCCGGAATGGCTCCTGGCTGAGCCGGAAAGCCCATTCCAGGCCTGACTCGCGCATCCAGAGTGGCGCATGCCGGCGGAGACCAGGCGCGTAATACTCGAACAAGGCGCCGACACACCACACCGTTGGCAGGGCCAGTTCGTCGCGTAGACGAAGCGCCAGCGCCTCCTGGCGCGGGCTGCCCATGCCCACCAGCGTGATATCGGGACGCGCGGATTCCAGGCTTTCCAGAACCCCCGGCTCCAGCGGCGAATCCTGCTGGAAGAATCCATGATGACGAAAGAGGATTTTCAGTGCGGGGATCGATTCCTCCAGGTGGCGCGCGCAGCCCGCGTTCGCATCCTCCGCCGAGCCGACCAGCGCGATGGTCCGTCCTCGCGACGCCGCCGCCCAGCAAAAACGCGGGAAAAAGTCCCCCGCGCTGACCCGCTCGCTGATGCGAAGGCCCCGGCGCCGCGCCACGCGCACCACCGACATGCCGTCGGGATAAACCATGTCCATCCGCCGCAGCAGGGGGCCGAATTCGCTTTCCCGCCGCAGGGCCAGGTTCGCCGTGTGGGCGTTCAGATACGCCGCCGCGCGGGGCGCCACCGAGCCCGGGTCCGGCTCCACCAGCCAGCGAATCAGGCCGTCGATGCCCGTATCCGCCAGCGGCAATGTCAGAAAATCGTGATGGTGCATGGGCCAGGCTTTCACTCTGTTCCCCTGGAAAGAGGGATGCACAAAGGCGGCTCCGGGAGAAAGGGCAGATTGACTTTTGATGACAACTGGCATTGGGGCGAAGCGGGTTTGTTGATTGAAAAAAAATTTCACAAGACCCGTTTCGAGCCCTAAAAAGCATTGCCGGGGCGCTCCAAAGCGTGGTTCTTTCCGCCCCGAATTCAAAGAGATTCGACTTCTCCCTCAAAAGACTTTCTTATGCGACGTTCTGGTTTCACTTTGATCGAGCTTCTCATCGTGGTCGCGATTATTGCCATCCTGGCGGCCATCGCCGTGCCCAATTTCCTCGAAGCGCAAACCCGCGCCAAGGTCTCCCGCGTCCATGCGGACATGCGCTCGGCCGCCACCGCCATCGAGTCCTATCGCGTCGATGAAAACCATTATCCCACCATGCTCAAGGAAGGCTTTGCCGGCGGCGTGCCGCCCCTCGCCGGGTCCGATCTCAAGTGGTGGTATATCCCCGACCACCTGAGCACCCCCGTCGCCTATCTTTCCTCCGCCGATCTGCGCTGCCCCTTTGGCGGCAACTGGGACAAGGAGCCGTACTTCCCCGACGAAATCTGGCGGCGCTATGGATACGAAAACATCCGCGAGATGATGGACAAGCGCGTCGCCTATCCCATCCTGGCGAACCGTTACCGCGACGAGGCGCTGGCCTGGAGCGGATACTGGCGTCTTCAGAGCGTGGGCCCAGACCGGCTCTGGAATCCCTCGCGTCTATACGATCCCACAAATGGCACGATCAGCGAGGGCGACATCATCCGCACCCAGGTCAGCTCCTCCGGCAACCGGAATGACGACAACCTGCCGGCCAATCCCTGATCGGGTGGCATCAGGCCACGGAGCATCACGAAGATTCACGGATGAGGGCGCTTTCGGGCGTCCTCGTTTTGCTTTATGAACACAAAGGCGCAAAGGGCACGAAGGGGGGCGTGTTTCGGCCCCTGGGAGGTCTGTGTGTGAATATACGGAATGGGTGGGGGGTTAAGAATAGGATCAGGAGCAGGATGAAGAAGACGTATCTTGCGGGGGATGCCGCCCTCTCATTGTCTCGTTTCCTCATTTTAAGAAAAGAAATCCTGCCTGTTTTCGATTATGAGGATGAGTAGGAGGATGATAATGATTCGGAAAACGGATCAATCCGTTGCAATCCGTGAAATCCGTGGCCCCGTCCTTAAAA
>CAYFUR010000065.1:0-3453 GCA_964346275.1 uncultured Candidatus Sumerlaeota bacterium | reverse complement strand
TGGGCGGCTTGTCGCCGGTGACGACATCGTGGGAGATGCCCCGTTTTTCCATTTCGTCGTGATAACGGTCCAGGTCGTCCTTCAACTGTCCGACCAGGTTGCGCGACACCGATTCCGCGGCCACGCGCAGGCCGTTCATGATCGCTTTGGCGTTGGACGATCCGTGGCAGATAATCGCCACGCCGTTGACGCCCAGCAGCGGCGCGCCCCCCGTTTCGTCGGAATCCGTGCGGCGTTTCAGCGCGCGGATCGCCGGCATGATCAGCGCCCCGCCCACCATGGTGGCCGCGGATTTCTTGGCTTCGCGCTTGAGCAAATCCGTAATCGTCCGCGCCAGGCCCTCCGAGGATTTCAGCACGATATTCCCCACGAAACCGTCGCACACCACCACGTCGAAATCGCCGGTAAAGATATCCCGCCCCTCGGCGTTGCCGAGAAAGTTCAGACCCGTCTTTCTCAAAAGCTGGTTCGCCTGGATCGTGACTTCGTTTCCCTTTGATTCTTCCTCGCCGATGGAAAGCAGGCCGACGCGGGGATTGATCCGGCCGAGCACCTCCCGGGCGTAGGTGCTTCCCATGATCGCAAAGTTCACGAGCTGGTGGGGTTTGCAATCCACCGCCGCGCCGGAATCGATGATCACCACGCGATCGTGCTGGGTGGGCAGCAGGGTGGCGATGGCGGGTTTTTTGATCCCCGCGAGGATGCGCCAGCTCATTTGCGCGTGGGCCAGGAAGGCGCCGGTGTTGGCGGGGGAGACGACGCCCTGGGCCTCGCCGGATTTGACGAGTTTGACGGCGACGGCGAGCGAGCTGTTCTTCTTGCGAAGGGACTCGCGGGGGCTGTCGGTCATGCGGATCACATCGTCGGCGTCGACGATGGTCACGCGCCGGTCGAGGTTGCGCTTGGCCGAAAGGAGCCGGCTCAGGTGGCGTTCCCGGCCGACCAGAAGGACTTCGATGTTAAAGCGCTGGCAGGCGGCGACGGCCCCTTCGACACAAGGCCTGGGGCCCAAATCGCCGCCCATGGCGTCCACGGCAATGCGCATCACGATGGGCTAAATCCGTCGGTCATAGGAAAAATTTTGCGCCGCAAAGGCTTTTGACAAGCATCCTTGCGGCGCGAAAAAGAACAAGGAAAAAGCGGGGCGCGGAGCCACGGGCCGAGTGGTTACTCGGTCACCGAGGCCTTTTTATACGTCCCGCATTTCTGGCACACGCGGTGGCGGCGCTTGGGGGCGCCACAGCTTTCACACGGCACGGTCTGCGTGGCGTAGAGCTTTTTATGAGCGCGGCCTTTGCCCTGACGGGAGCGGCAATGTCGTCTTTTCGGAACAGGCATTTACGGTAACCTCCAGTTTGCAAGCCGGGAGAGCGTGGGAGAACCCCCCGCCCGAGTCAAGCCCGAAATCCGCCCCTCCCTCACTCAAACTGCAGCACGCCGAATTTGTTGGGCTCGTAGGGGAAGTTGGCCATGAGCGACCATTGGTGGCGGCGGTCGATGCTTTGCTGGCGGTTGCGCCAGATGTTCAGCCCCCAGCGGTCGCCCGGCTCCGGGGCCTCCTCCACGTCCAGGTCGGACCAGGGGATGCGCATTTCCAGCGACCAGAAGTCCTCGCCCACTTCGACCGCGCTGTTATAGGCCGCTTCAAACAGGTTGCCCGGCGTATAAAGGGGCTTGGAGCTGAAACGCACCCCGGCGTAATTCTGGAACAGGCGATAGAAATCGTCCTGGGTCATGCCGGGATCGAGAAACAGTTCGAAATCGTCGTCGGCCCAGGTCAGCGCCACCGGCGGCTGGGCGTTGGCCTGCATGCCCGCGGGGTTGGGTTCCTCCATGCGCGCGCCGACGTACAGGTAATCCGCGTCGTAGAGAAACCGCACGCGGGTGTCCACGCCGGCGGGTTCGCCCTCGGCGACCTGGAAATCCGTGACGGGTTCGGCGTCGTCCCAGGCGGATTCCGCGAGGCGTCCGTCGATTTCGATGCGCCCCTCGCGCGGATAGGCCGCCGTTTTTGGCGGGATGAAGATGTTCCATTCCGAGGCAAACTTGACCGGAATATCCAGCGGCACGTTGGTCAGGACGGCCTCCGGATCGCCGGCGGCTTCCTCGATTTCCGCGCGGTATCGCTGTTCCCATTCGCGGGTGACATAGCCGCTGCGCAGCTCCTGGGTGCTGCTCACCTGGAGCGACGGAAGGGGATCATCGGAACCGGGCGCCTCGGCCCCGCGCAGGCGGAAGGAGACTTCGCGGGCTTCCTCCGCGGGCACATCCACCCACGCCACCCGTGGCTCGATCTCCATGGCCGATCCGCGCACGGGCTGCCAGCGGAGTTCATAGGTGCGCGGCTGGTCCAGCTCGTTGGCGAGTTCCACGGTCATGGTTTCGTCGAGCGGCTCGCCCGGCGGCGTTTCCATCCGCAGCGTCCGTTCGCCGATGCGCAACCTGGCGTTTTCCTGGCGGTCGCGGCTGTCCACCGTGTCCAGGGGCAACACGCTCCCCGCCTGGACCACCGCCGGCTTGAAAACGGCGCCGGGGGATTCCACGGCCACGTGGAGCATGATATGCATATAGCCCGCGCGGGGTTCCTTGCCCGCCATCTTGCCCGAGCTGTTGATCACGACATAGTCGATGCCGTTGATTTCCTGCCACACGTATTCATGGGTGTGCCCGCCCACCACCAGCTTGACGGGATATTGCATCAGCAGGGCGTGGAGCTTGAGCCAGTTCTGGTAGGTTTCCGGTTCCTCCAGCGGATCATAGCGCCAGAGCGGGGCGTGCATGAACACAAAGATCGCGCGGTTTTCCAGGTCGTCCCCGGCCGACGCGGCGTACTGCTCCAGGTCCTTTTTCAGCCAGGCGAACTGCTCCGGCCCGATGGTCTGGAACTCGCCGGGCCAGTAGGTGTCCAGCACGATGCCGTGCACGGGGCCCTTGTCGAAGGAATAGTAGTAACGGTCCTCGCCCCAGATCTCGCCATAGAGATCGTGCATCACCGGCGTCACGACGTCGTGGTTGCCGGGCACGGGGTGGAAGGGAATGGTCAGCGGCTCGATCTGCTTGCCGTAAATTGCCCATTCCTCGCGCAGCGTGTCCTCGTCGTATTTATAGCCCTCGATCATGTCGCCCACCTGGACGACGAACTCCGGGTTGATCAGCTCTACCTCGTGGACCAGGCGCGCGAAGGTGTCCTGGTGGGTGAGCTGGCTGTCGCCCAGAACGACGAAGCGCGTTTCCGAGGGGCCGTCCTGCTTGCCGTCGCGATGAGCGCAACCGGCGAGGACGAGGGAGAACAGGCTGAGAAAAAAAGCAGCTTTGAAATTTTGTTTCATGGCCTTAGCGTTCCTGAAGAGTCGAACAGACGACCCTTGCCTAACCCATGGGGCGGAATTGTCAAGAAGGCAAAGCGGGGGGAGCCCGATTTTGGGAAAGCGCGGGGGAGCAGCCGCCGGGGGA
>CAYFUR010000064.1:12803-20228 GCA_964346275.1 uncultured Candidatus Sumerlaeota bacterium | reverse complement strand
CCGGCCCGGCAGGCGTATTCCCACTGGGCCTCCGTGGGAAGGCCCACCGTCCGCCCTGAAACGTCCGATACCCAGGAGCAGAAGGCCTGGGCCCCGTACCAGCTCACTTCCACCATCGGCTGCGAAAGCGACTGGCCGAAATCGTTTTTCGAGAGCACGTACTCATCGCCGGAACGAGCCACCGGGCAGTCGCTGTCGTCGAAGTCCACCCCCGTCTCGTTGCCCGTGGCGTTCAGGTAGGCGAGGAACTGGCCGACAGTGACCTCGTATTTGCCCATGTAGAAGTCTTCGCTGATGGTCACCGTGGTCTGGGGGCCTTCGTCAGAATTGCGACCTCTTTCGTCCGGCGGCGAGCCCATCAGAAATGTCCCCGCCGGGATGCGCACGAGTTCCAGCGGCACGCCGCCGGGAAGCATGATGGTGATTTCGCCGCCACCGGGGGTGGACTGGGCGCGGGCGAAGCACGGCGCGATCCACACCGCCATGGCGAGGATAAGGACAAGGATGCGATTCATGTTTTGGAACTCCCCTCATTTACAGTCCAAATGCCGGAACTTGAAAGGGGGGCGGGGCCGGCACTTTGAAATGTATTCATCGGAAAGGTCTCAGACCGCTCCAACCGGGGCAATGGCAACTTGCTTCTCACTGAAATCAAATCACGAAAGAGATTCCGTTTTGATCTCGAAGTGAGAAATTCCATCTCTCTGAGAGAAGTCCCGCGGATCAGAATTCAGAGCGAATTCAGGGGCAAGTCCTCCCGGACCATCGAGTAGATCCGCACATCCACGGGTTCGGGAAAGGCCTGCATCCGGTGAAAACGGCGCAGCACCCCTTCGTATTTCATTCCCGCTTTTTCCATAACGCGCCAGGAAGCCTGGTTTTCCACGTGGCAGCACGCCTCGAACCGGTAGATCCCGGGATTTTGAAAGCAGGCCTCGATCACCGCGCGCAGCGCTTCGGTCATATAGCCTTTTCCCCAATGCGCGCGGGCGAGAACATATCCCGTCTCCACGCGAAAGTCGTGGGGCGTCACGTCGATCATTCCGATGGGGTTGGGGTTCTCTTCCGGCAGAATCGCGTAGGGGTAACGGATCCCCTCGCTCCAGGCCAGTTCACAGGAACGCAGAAACCGGCGCGTATCGCTCAGCGTCCTGTGAGCCGACCAGGAAAGAAACCGGGTGACTTGCTCATCGCAGGCATAGGCTTCGAAGATGGCGGGCGCGTATTCTTCGCGAGCCGGCACCAGCCGCAAGCGTTCCGTTCCGATGATTGAAGGAAACAAATCTCCGCCTGAGGACGGCATGGGCGATCCGAAAAAAGGGAATGAAATCATGCGTTCCGATTCCATTCCCGGCAGGAATTGTCCAGTCTGTCCAGGAAGCCTGAATCCGCGGGGGCGGCAAGACTTTTCATGAGCCGCGGCCCGGCGGCCCCTCCGCCCTTTTTTCGCCTTGCCTCGGACAGCTGTATTCGGCATGTAACCGGTTACTTCAAAACGGGACAGGAGGGGGAGGATGCACCGCAAACCAATCCAAAAAAAAAGGAAAACCTCCTTTCCACAGTGGCTTGGAATCGCTTGCCTCTCGCTCGCTTTCCTCCCCTCACCGTCAGCCGCCGATGTTCCCCGCCTCGGACAGGACATCTCCCCCTTCAGTTGCGGCTCCGTCTGGCCGAGCGACCCCCGCCTTGTTCCCGTCCTCGATGCCATGCAGGACGCTGGCGTCGAAATGGGGCGCTTCGATCTGGCCTGGTGGGCTCTTGTCGAAACCACACAGGGCACCTACGACTGGACACCGCTTTGGACCACCTCGCCCTGGGGAAGCGTCGAGTGGGATACCGACTCCGCTCTTTCGGAAATGGCGGATCGCGACATGGAGTCCTACGTCATTCTCAACTATACAAACGCCCTCTACATTCCCGGAGGCCAGCAATACGGCCCCTACACCGAGGCCGCCCGCGAGGCCTTCGGCAACTACGCCTACGCAGCGGCGGAACGCTATGG
Source organism: uncultured Candidatus Sumerlaeota bacterium (assembly GCA_964346275.1). Lineage (GTDB taxonomy): Bacteria > Sumerlaeota > Sumerlaeia > SLMS01 > SLMS01 > CAYFUR01. The sequence goes on along the minus strand of CAYFUR010000064.1, from coordinate 18,226 downwards.
GGATCAGATCGACTTCTGGGAAATCTGGAACGAGCCCAATATCGAGCCTTTCTGGACTCCCGCTCCCGGCCGTGAAAGCACCGCGGTCCGCGCCCTTGACTATACACTCCTCGTCAAGGAAGCCGCCTCCCGCGTGCGTGAAGCCGATCCGGAAGCATTCATTATTGGCGGCGTGACGTCGGAAATCCCTCTCAACTATCTGGAGAATTGTATCGACAGCGGATTGCTTGATCACATCGATGCGCTCTCGGTGCATCCCTATCGGCTGCAGGCCCCGGAATCGATCACCGGGGAGATTGCGTCTTTGCGCCAGATGATGAACGCGGCGGGAGGCGGGGACATCCCCATTTGGACCGGCGAGTGGGGCTATAACAGCGAGTGGAGTACGGTGACGGAACTGGGCCAGGCCAAGCTCCTGAGCCGCATGCTGGTCCACAATTTCTGGATCGGAATCGAAAACTCCACCTGGTTTTCTTCTCACCCCTTCGAGGGGTGGGGAATTGTCGACGAGAACTTCAATCGCAAGCCCAGCTTCTATGCCTTTCGCGCGCTGAACGATCTCCTTCCCGCTCCTTTGGAAACAGTTTCTCTCGATACCATCCAGGCGCAGATCGATGCCGAGCCCTCCCTTTCGCATCTCGCGCTCCTTCGTAATCCCGACACCGGAATCCTGACACTCGCGGCATGGCGTGCTACCTGGCCGCCCTCGGATTCGTACACCGCACCGCGGGCCACCTTGAGCTTCGATCCCGGATTCGAAACAGAAATTCGCCTTTTCAGCGGGCTCGATGGCTCATCCCTTTCTGCGAACGTCCAGAAAGAGGGCACAGCCGTCGAAATGCCCTCCTTTCCCCTCCAGGACTACCCGACGTTCATCCAGATCACACCCGTTTCGGCGGACGGATTCTTTCTCTACTAAGCGGAACAGAGCTTTCTTGACATTGTTGGCGGACCGGCGGGAGCGTGGCGCGATTTCGCTTTTCCTTCAACTCATTGAAGGCAGGAGTCCCTCCGGTGTCATCCGCACCTCCATTCGTCCATCTCGGCGCGCGCAGCGAAGCCAGCCTCGGCGAGTCCATCGCCCGCGTGGACGAATTATGCTGGGAGGCCACCCGCGACGAGCAGGGGTTTCTCGCCCTCACCGATGTGAATTCCCTGGCGCGGGCTCCTGCCTTTGCCGTTGCCGCGGCCCGCGTGGGATTGCGCCCTGTCTTTGGCGCCGAACTGAGCGTCCTTCCCTTTGGCGAGAACCAGTTTCGCGGCACCACGTTTCGTGTGCGGCTGCTGGTCGAGGATGAAACGGGTTGGCGAAACCTGGTTCGCCTGATCAACCTGGCCCGGCGCTCGGAAACGATCATCCGCCCTCCCCATGTCTCCTGCCCGCCCCTCCTTGGCGACACGCGGGGGCTCATACTTCTTCTCGGCGGCGAAAAGGGCGAACTCACCCATCTTCTGCGCGAAGGCGATTACGGGAAGATACATGACTACCTCGGGGCCCACATCAGCGCCTGCGGCCCGGATCGGGTCTTTATCGAATTTCCCGCCCCGGTGGGCGAAACCGGGCCCCTCGTTCAGGCGCTCGACGCCGTCGCTTCCCATTACCAACTCATGCCCGTGGCCGTGCCGCGCGTCCGCGCCGCCCACGCCAACGACGACGCGGTTTACCGGTTCTTCTCCGGCGACTGGTCCCGCTCCTCCTGCCATCAGCTCGGAGACCTTTTCCTCGAGGAGAAGGAGCGCTCGCACCTCTCGCCGCGCTCCCTGGCGGGCCGCCTCTACAAGGAATATCCCCGTGCGCTGGAAGTCTCCTGGGCCCTCGCCCAGCACTGCTCGGCTTTCTCCCTGCCCATGCCCGGCAAGCGATTTCCCATGCACAACTTCAGCCGCGGCGTTGATGCCGAATCGTATATATGGAACACCGCCTTCGCCCGTGCCGCAGACCGCTATGGCGATCTGCCCACGCGCTACAAAGAACGCCTGAATCATGAATTCCGGGAAATCGTGGAGGCCGGCCTGGCCAATGCCGTTGTCTCGCTTGTCCGCCTGAACGAAGAGCTTGAGCGCGATGGCGTCCAGCGGGGCCCCGGCGCGGGCCTGCTCACCAACTCGGTGATTGCTTCCCTGCTCGGACTCACCCGCCTCGACCCGCTCAAGTTCGATCTTCCATTCGAGCTTCCCGCGGGTCTCGGCCAGGGATCCTTCCCGTTGCTGGAACTCTCTATCCCCTCGAACCAGGAGGGAGACGCCGTGGAGGCGCTGGAGAGGCTTTTCGACAGCCAGGTTGCCCCGGTGGGGGAGTGGCGCGGATGGCGCCAGAGCGCCTGTCTGGAACGCATCGCGGAACTCCTTGGGAGGGACGCCAAATGGCCTGCCGCCTGTGCGCGCGACCAGCGCTTCGCAAAGGCCCTTCGCGAAGCGGCGGACCAGCCCGCCGCATGGAGCCCGCCGCGCGAATTTGCGCTGGAAAGCCCGGAGGTCGTTGCGTGGCTCGTCAACCGCATGGAGGGGCGTGCCCGGGAGGTGGTTCCAGCCCAGGGTGTCTATACATTTACCGTCGAGCCCATGGAGGTCGTCCTGCCCCAGCGCTTCCTCCCCGTGGGCGGGGAAAGCGAGCGCGGCCTTCCCATCAGCGAATGGCAGGCAGGCGAGCTGGGCCGCCTGCGCCATGGCCGTATTGCGTTTGTTCATGCGCCGCTGCTCGAACTGATTGGCGAAGCCACGGAACTGGTTCGCCAGCAGGGAGATTTCCAGTATTCGCCCCAGGACACAGCGCCCGACGATGCGGCCACTTATCGGATTTTACGCGAAGGCAACACGGCGGGGCTCGCGCCCCTCGAATCTCCCCTCATCCGCCGTCTGCTCCGCCAGGGCCAGCCAACGGATCTGCACAGCCTGATCCGCCTGGTTCGTGGAAAAGGAGACAGCACGCCCCCCGAGACAGTCCCGGATTTCGCCACCATCCTCCTTTGCCACGTGGCCGCATCCATCAAGGCTCACCGTCCACTCGCATTCTTTGCCGCCGCTCTGACCCAGGCGTCCGGAGATCTCAAGCGCACCGCCCTGCTCCTCGAAGAGGTTCGTGCCCGGAAAATCGAAATCGCGGAAATCGATGTCAACTATTCCATGTGGCACTGGACCGTTGAGCGCGAAGTTATCCGCCCCGGCTTTTCCGCAGTGGCCGGACTTCCGAAAAGCGCCGGGCGCGAAATCGTCTCCAAGCGCCGGGAAATGCATTTTTCCGATCTCGCCGATCTGGGCCGCCGCACCGACAAGGCCCGCCTCCGGCCCGCTCACCTGAGCCTGCTCCTGAAGGCCGGCGCTTTCGACCGCCTCGGCCCGACGCGGCGCGAAGTCGCCAATCAGCTGGAGGCGCTCTTTCCACTTCTCAAGTCCCGCAGGCGGGCAACCACCGATTCCGATGAACTCGCGTTCTTTGATCGCGACGGCGGATGGTGGCTCCGTGAATATGGCCAGGTTGATCCCGAAGACATGGAGGGGGAAGACGACGCGGCGTGGCTTTTCGCCCAGGAAGTCGAATCCTGCGGACTTCCAATACACCGTGTTTTTCTCGACAGCGAAGAGGCCTATTTGAGGCGCGCCCGGGTCCGGATGCCCCGTGATCTCTCTCCCAAGCAGGTGCGCCAGCCCGCGACGCTGCTTGGCGTTGCCGGCCCGGTGGAAGCCGCCGGGGAAGACGGGAGCCTCGTTTACGCCGATATGGGCGGCGTTTTCGTCACGGCCCAGGGCGAGGATGCGCGGCGGCTTGTATCCGGCGAACTGGGTGGCCGGCGGCTTTTGTTCACCGGCCGCCTCGAACGGGACCCGTTTCAATGGCGCCTCGAGGATGTCTCGCTCACGACCGTTTCCGAGGCTTGCGCCGGGGCCGAGCATGCCGCGGCAATCCGGCTCGACCTCTCCGGGTTCCCCGAGACTCAGATGAAGAAACTCCTGAATTTGCTCAAGAGATTCCCCGGCAGCACCCCGGTGAAAATGGAGTGGCTTCCCGTCGAGCCCAACCGGCGATTTCGCTCCGTCGCGGGCCGCCGCGTCCTCCTCTGCCCGCTCCTGGAGCGGGGATTAGATGAATTGCTCGGCGCCGAAGAGTGGTCTGTGGAAACGATGGATCCCGCCAATGAGGCGGCAGATGAAAGGGCTGGCAGGTGGCAATCGGGCATTGGCCCGCGCGCCTGGCAGCGCCTTCGCTCCCTTCTTGGCACCTGAACTCCGGGTCAATGAGGCCCTCTTCCGGCTGTTCCTTTTGCCGGGCTGAGCTCTCAAGATTCATCGGGTGGTTTGTGCGCCTGATAAAGCCCATCCCGGCAATTTAAATTCAACGGCGCGAAGGGTGCATATTTGGCTTGATGCCATGATGCGAGTTATCTACTGTGAACGCTGAAAATGAAAGATTACGGTTATTTTCTCCCGCCCTCATTCCCCCGGGGATGACCCCGAAAAAGTCAGACACAGAGGGTCGGTGGAAAATAGCCTACACTATCAACCACCCGATAAGTAGGGAATGGAACGTCTCGTGAGGAGTAACAAAATGACCCTAGCAGGAATTCGCAGACCCTCGATGGTTGGTTTTCTAACGGCAGTGCTCGCCGCCCTTGTTCTGGCGGGCCCCGTTATGGCACAACCATCCATATCGATCTCGCCTGACTCGGATTCGGTTGCCGTTGGCGACACGATTTCCGTAACCATCAATGTCGATACTGAGACCGAGACGGCCCGCGGCGCGGGACTGGTTCTCCAATTCGACCCGGCTGTCTTTTCGGTTGTTGGCGGAGCTGGCGGCATCACGGCAGCGGCCGGATCCGCGTACAATCTGAATCCTCCGCCTTCGCTTGACGCCGGCGCCGGCGAAATTCAGATCGCGCTGCTGGAACCCAGCTTTGCTGAAGTCAGCTATTCCGGCCCCGTGGCCGAATTCGAGCTGGAAACGCTGGCCGAAAGCGCCTCCTCCGACGTGACGTTCGACACGAGCGGAACGCCTCCCGCCACACGCTTCTCGCCGGAAATCGCGGGGACTGTTGTGAACGGGGCGTCTTACACCGTGACGGCCGCGGCCACAGCGACCCCGACACCGACAGAGACCCCCACGCCCACGGCGACGCCCACGGAGACACCAGCCCCCACAGCCACGCCGACGCCCACAGGGACAACAACGCCCACGGCTACGGCTACGGCAACGCCCACGGAGACGCCAGCCCCGACGGCCACGGCCACGCCCACAGGGACAACAACGCCCACGGCTACGGCTACGGCAACGCCCACGGAGACACCAGCCCCCACGGCCACGCCGACGCCGCTTCCTGATGAGCCCCTGATCTATATCGTGCCGGAAACGGGCAGTGCAAACGTGGGCGACGTGATCAACGTGGCGATTCACGTGGATACCAACGGCGAAACCGCTCGCGGTGCCG
>CAYFUR010000064.1:0-12703 GCA_964346275.1 uncultured Candidatus Sumerlaeota bacterium | reverse complement strand
ACGGCCACGCCGACAGCCACAGCGACGGCTACAGCAACGCCGACCGATACGCCGGCACCCACGGCCACGGCCACGCCGGTACCGACCACGCCGGAACCCACGGCCACGGCCACGCCGACGGCCACCGATACGCCGGCTCCGACGGCTACGGCAACCCCGACACCGACGGTCAGCCCGACGCCGGTGCCGACCACGCCGACCCCGACGATCCCGTCTGAAATCACCTTCAACTTCCCCGAGGATCCCCAGGGATGGACTTTCATCGTTCCCGACGTGTTCGACCAGTCGATCGTCGGTGACTATAACGCCACTGAGCAGTCCCTTGACACCACAACCGCCGATAACACCAACACCTTCGGCATGTGGGAATCCCCGGAAATCCAGATCGTCAACGGCCTGGAGCCCGAAGGGGCGGCCATCCCCATCGCACCGCGTCACAACAGCAACGGCGACATCTTCCGTTCGACTTTCGACATCTCTTCGGACTTGAGCGATCCGAGCGAGGCACCCGTTGTTCGCGTGCGCTCCTCCTCCATCGACTTCCAGCAGAGCGATGTCCTCGTGGCCACCTCCATGGGCGACGGCAGCTTCTCGCCGGACGACACGGCGCCGAAGACCTACGTCCAGTGGTTCAGCCAGCCCGAAGGCCAGGACATGTTCCGTCTCGACTTCGACGTGCTGAACACCGACAGTCTCGACGCCGTTCAGTCCACCACGTCACTCGAGCGTGTCACCATCGAGGCGCTCGGACAGCCGGACCTCCAGAACGGCGAAATCGTCGCGGCGATTGATTTCCTCAATGGCGGACAGCAGGGCTTCTCACCGGTTGATGCTTCGCCGGGCCTGACCGCTCCGGAAACGTTCAACGGGTTTGAAGGCCTCCTGATCCGCGGTGTCGAGCCGGTCGACGACGTCCGTTCGCCATTCTATCCGCCCGTGATCTTTGGCTTCTGGGACGGTGCTGTGGATGCGCCGATCCTGGCGAACACGCTTTATCGCGTGCACTTCGACGTCACCAGCGATGCCCCCGCGGGCGCCGAAGAGCAGGTTCCGACTTTCCGTCTGCGTGTGAACGACAGCTCGCTGAAGTTCTCCGCTTACACCAACATCGACTCGGTCAACGCCAACGCCGGTGTGCCGGTTGATGGCGCGGTCGAAACCTACGACGTCTGGTTCCAGACTCCGGACGCCATCGCTGGAAACACCTGGAACTTCTCCTTCGACTATCTCTTCGTCGATAAGTCGGGAGACGATGGCCAGATCGATGATAATCCAGAGATCGCCCTGATACTGAATGCGATCGAAGTGACCGCCTACGACGTTCCGGGCGCCGCTCCGACGAAGTAACATCGCAACGGAAAACCGCCGATCCCTTCTGAAACCAATCCCCCCGCGGCAAGGCCGCGGGGGGATCTTTCAGTTCGCTTGTTCATGTTAAAGACGGAGGCATCAGCATCTCCCACCGCCTTTATTTCCCTCTATTTCCTCGTTGGAATCCCAAACTGTTCCAGGTGATGAGTCAGATGTTTGCCCTGTAGCCGCGACCAATCCGCAAGCGCCAGCCAGCCTAAAATCGGGCTCTTCGTCCTTTGCCGCGGATTGCTTTCCACCTCGTCGGCAAATCGTTCCATGACAGCCAGGAGCTTCCGGCGTTCTTCCTCAAAATCCTCCTCCGGCTCTGGCGTCAGGTAATCTGGGGCCTTCACTTTGCCCTTCGGCCAGGGCATCCACATCATCATCCAGAAAGTCAGCCGCGACCGCAGAAGGAAATTGCTGACATCTTCCTCCTCCCGCTCGCCCAGGGCAATCTCCAGCAGAATCCGCAGATGAGGCAGCAATCTGTGTGCATCCAGGCTCCCCCAGAGGGGCTCGGATTCCAAAGAGAGGGCATCGATTCCCTGGCGATAAGCACTGAGAGATTCACGATTCAGTGGACGCGACATGAATGAGATATGGACTCCGAGAAATTACTTTGCCCGTGAGTTGATACTTCAGCGAGGCAAACGGGCATCGCCACGCAAAGGCCAGCGATCTGCTGGCATCTCAAAGCGGATGGAGGCAATGTTTTTGGAAAAAAAGTTTTGGGAAGGATGGTCGGGGTGGCCGGATTTGAACCGGCGACCACTCGCCCCCCAGACGAGTGCGCTACCAGGCTGCGCTACACCCCGACGCAAGGGATCGGAAGCGTGCCGCGATATCCTTTCCGAACGCAAGGCAAAGTTCGACCTCCCCTTGATTTTTGAAAGACCAGCGGCGTGCTTTCTTCGGTAAGACAAGCCGAAGGAGGCCACGGGCTTTCCGGGGGCTGTTGTGGGAAGTCAAGGGGCACAATGCGCTCGGGAAAGATGGCCCCGATCCACCCGAACACTTATTGCACAAACGGTTGCATTTTGTCCAGCGCTGCACTCCCTCCAGGTCCGTTGCGGACCGGTTTTCCTTGCCTCCGGAAGCCGCAAAAACAAAGGTGGACCATTCCAAAAGGGCGTTTTGATCATGCTCTCTTTTCATGTCAATCCATGCGTAATTTTTACACAAGCCGCGTTTTGCGGCCTCCTTGCCATTCTGGCCGCTCCCCTCACTGCCCAGCCCGACGCGCGGCAGATTCCCGAGAACCACGTCATCGTCAATTATCATCGATTCGACGGGGATTACGAGCAGGCCACCCTCTGGACATGGGATGCGCGAGAACAACGCACCCCCGAGGACCAGGAAATCGAGGCCGCCGGAAAAACAAATTACGGCGTCTACTTCATCATAGACCGCTCAGAATACGGCGATGACGACTCGCAGGCCGAGCGAATCGGCTTCATTCCCCGGCTCCGGTACGATTGGAACGAGAAAGACGGCAACGATCGTTTCTGGAACCCCAGCCTCGGCCAGGAAATCTGGCTCATTGGCAATGATCCGTCAATTTATACCGAGCGGCCCGATGTTTCCCCGCAGATCGCTCTCGCGGGAATCGATGGCCCCCGCGAAATCTTCGTCAAGCTCTCCAGTCCCATCGACGAAACGAAAATCGCAGCCGATCGCTTCCAGGTCACGGGCCCGGGCGGTGCGCAAATCCCCGTGGAACAGGCACACGCCGCCATCGTGGAAGACGGAAAGGCGCGGACCATCGATCTCCTGGTGTCCCGTCCCCTCGATCCGAAAGAGGATTACACGGTGGCCATGGAGGGTTACAGATCGGCGGCAGCGGTTCCCCGCGGCATTCTCGACGACCCGGAACTCTTCCTGCCCGATGTGCCCATGGGCGCCATCTATACACCGGAAGAAACCACCTTCCGCCTTTTTTCCCCGCTCGCCGAGGAGGCGGCAGTCGTCCTTTTTGACGAACGCACCGGTGACGCGGGGCGCACGGAATATCCCATGGAGAAACAGGACCAGGGGTATTGGGAACACGCCGTCAACGGCGATCTCGAAGGGAAGTTCTATCGCTTGAAAGTCACCACGGATACATACGGAACCCGCGAAATCAACGACCCCTACGCCACCAACACGACAGGCCATGATGGCCATGCGCGCATCACCGATATCCGGGCCCAGGACCCCGAGGAATTCCGTCCCGTCCAGCGGCCCGAGTACGGAGACAGCCCCACGGACGCCGTCATCTGGGAAATCCACATCCGCGACTTCACGATCAGCGACTTTTCTGGCGTACCGGAAGACTTGAAAGGCAAATACGAAGGATTTCACCAGGAGGGAACCGCGCTCCCCGGCAACGCGTCTATCCAAACAGGAATCGACCACCTCAAGGATTTGGGTGTCACCCATGTTCAGCTCCTGCCGACCCAGGATTTCGACAACCGCGAGTCGGACCCCGTGTATAGCTGGGGATACATGACGGCATTCTTTAATTCACCGGAAGGCTGGTTTGCCTCTGATTATCGCGATGAATCGAGGATCCGCGAGTTCAAGGAACTGGTGCAGGCGCTCCACGAGGCGGGCATTGGCGTCATCCTCGATGTTGTCTATAACCACACGGGGACCCAGAACACCTTCGAAAGCGCCGCGCCGGGCTACTACCTGCGCCAGCGCGACGATGGCTCCTTCTACAATGGCTCCGGCACCGGCAACGAATTCCGGTCCGAGGCTCCCATGGGCCGGCGCTTCATTCTGGAATCGCTGAAATTCTGGGTGGAAGAATATGGCGTCGACGGTTTCCGGTTCGATCTCATGGGCCTGATCGATTTGGAAACGATGAAGCAAATCCGCGACGAACTCACCGCCATCTCTCCCGATATCCTGATATACGGCGAGCCATGGGCTGCGTCCGGCGACACCGGGCTCGGCCGGATTACCTTTAAGAACGTGGTCAGCGGCACGGGAATCGGCGCGTTTAACGATAATTTCCGCAACGCCATCAAGGGGCCGCCGGATGGCGAGGAGACCGGCTACGTCCAGGACGGCAGCAATCGCCGCGGCGTGAAGCTGGGCATCGCCGGATCCATCGATGATTGGGCCGCGGACCCGGTCGAATCTATCAATTACGCCTCCGCTCACGACGATCTGACGCTTTGGGACAAGCTTCTCCATTCGGCCCGCGGCCTATCGGAAGAGGACTACGCCCGCATGCAGATGCTCTCGACGGGCATCCTGGCGGTGTCTCAGGGCGTGCTTTTCTACCACGCGGGAACGGAACTTTGCCGCACAAAGGACGGCGTCAGTAACAGCTATAACGCCGGCGACGAAATCAACCAGCTCGAATGGGAACGCCTCGAACAATTCCCCCAGGTGCACGCGTATATGCGCGGCATGATTGCCCTTCGGCGGGCGCACCCGGTCTTCCGCCTTGCCACCGCCGAGGAGGTTCGCAGCCGCATTGAATTCCACGAGACCGGCCGCCCCATTCCCTCCTCCATCGTCTTCAGCCTGAAGGCCGAAGGGCTGGACGGTGAAGAGTGGTCGCGCTGTGCGGTGTTCATCAATCCCGCCGCCACCACCCAGGAATTCCAGATCCCCCATGACGGGCCAGCGTCCGTCTATGCGCTGGGCGAACAAGCGGGGCTCGAACCCCTCGCCCAGGCCGAAGACATCCTCGAAGTTCCCGGCCGCAGCCTCGCGCTCATCGCCTGGGACTGAACTTATTGCACCCCAAAACTCTTTAAGGATGCAGTTTATGACTTCATTTGCGACGACAAAACGCACCGCCTCCGTTGCTGCCGCGGCGGCGATTCTGGCCTCGGCCTCTCTGGCGGTTTTTGCTCAGAGCACCGCGCCGCGTTCCGGTTATCTCTGGCACCTGCACCAGCCAATCTACTGGAATGATCAACTGCCGGGCGGCCCCGACCGCTATGAATACGCCTGGGAGTCGATCCAGGCGACCGATGGCGGGCGCGCCAATCCGGAAAACAATCTGAGGGATATTTTCGGCAAGGATGACCGCGTCGCTGTTTACCAGGGCCGACCCTTGGATGCCGTTCAGACAATCCAGGGATATGGATCGGCCGGGGCCCAGATCACCTACACCGGCGCGCTGGCCGAGAATGTGAACAGCCTCGGGCAGGCGGGCCAGCTTGGCTACGGCCCGGGGTGGGACAATTTCATGCGTAGCGGCTATGACGCGAAAACCACCGGCGGAAATCCGCGCCTCGACACATTGACCATGTCTTTCCATCATGCTCTCGTCGGCCTGCACAATGAAGAGACTGTCTATATGGAGCTGCGCCTTCACCAGGAAAAGATGAAGGAGATATACGGCCCGGACCGGTCCCTTTCCAAGGGGTTCTTTCCCACGGAAATGGCTTTTTCCGAGCGCCTGATCCCCGTCCTGAACGAAGTGGGAATCGAGTGGTCCGTCGTCAGCAGTGAAAAAATCGCCCGCGCCTGCCCAAATTTTCCCCTCGTCATCGGCAGCGGGGGCGTGAACTGCGACTTGCCCAACAAGGCGGACCAGATCAACCCTGAGGCGCCGGATTTTACCCGCGAGCACATCGACCGCGGTTGCTCGCCCGTCGGCGCGCTCCCCCTTTCCTACCAGATCAACACCGCAAAATACGTCGATCCGGAAACAGGCGAGGAACACAAGATACTTGTCGTCCCGGCGGACCAGGCGGCGAGCTGGGACGATGGCTACGGCACGTTTTCTCCGAGTTTCCTCGACGACGTCGATGAATACAACGACCCGGCGAACCCCTCCTTCACCCTGCTGGCCCATGACGGCGACAATGCCTATGGCGGCGGCTTCAGCTACTACATGGAAAACGTTTCCAGCTATACGGACCAGGCATTCAATAATGGATACGGCGTTTCCACCGTCGAGGAATTCCTCGACGACTTTCCCGATCACCCCCAGGTTGTCCACGTGGAGGATGGCGCCTGGGTGAATGCCGACAGCGATTTCGGTTCCCCGATCTATATCAACTGGAACTATCCGCTGTTGGCCGCCGATGGGACTGTCGATCCTGTCAACGGGTGGCATGAGAAGCCGCGCGACTGGGCTGTCTTTACGGCGGCGCTCAATCGAGTGCTGACGGCGCAGCAGATTTCCGGCCACGAGCCGGATTTCGAGGAGATCCTCCATCCCGGCAGCGAAACCCATCCCGTCGACCGCGCCTGGCATTACTATCTTGGCAGCCTCGATTCCGGGAATATGTATTACGGCGCCGCGCTCGATATGGAGGTCAAGGCCGCCATCGGCGCCAACGAAACGGCCGAGCACACCGATCCGATCATCGGCGATGGGGCGCAGGATCAGACACCGCCCACCATCTGGCTGCCCCAGCGCCACCCCTACAATCCGGGAAGCAAGAACTTCGGCGTTCAATACGGCTATACAGAGCAATTTGACGATGGCGACTTCCATGTCTATACGTTTATCGGAGACGTCAGCGAGCCAGTGGAAGCGACCTTGAAATACCGCGTCGATGCCGATGGCGAGAATCCGCTTTCCTCCAACCAGAATGAAACTTATGCCGGAGGGCCGGAAGTGGGCAGCTGGGTCGAGCTGCCCATGAACAAGCGCGATTTCCCCTCGGAGAACGTCTATAACAAGCCGGAGATCGATTACTTTGAACTTCCCCAGCATATCGCGGATCACTACAGCGTGGAGGTCACCGGCCTGCGCAGCGTGCTGATCGATTATTACATCGAGGCCGTCGATGCCAAGGGCAACACCGCCACATCGCCTATCCAGCACGTCTGGATCGGCGACGGCTCCAATGCCCCCGCGCCCACCCCTACGCCCCAGCCCACGCTCCCGCCGGACGATCCGAATCCCTTTGTGATGGACGGCGTGCTGGATGATTCGGCCTGCGAAGTCTCCGGCGGCCTGCATCTTGCCGAGCAGGACGGATGGCTTTACGTCGCGGCGGATGTCCCCACGCCGGAGGATGTTTTTCTCTACGTTTCATCCGATCCCTCCCAGATGGAAGACGCGAACTGGGCAAAGTCCGGCCAGGTCGGCCGCTGGGATTATTTTCTCGCGCGCGAGGGCGGCCAATCGAGCGGCTTCGCCTCCTGGTTCGATGTTGCCGGAACCGAACCGATTCCCGACCTCGCGGATAACTATGAACACGCCCGATCCGGCTCCTTCCTGGAGGGAGCGATTCGCAAGGACCTTGTGGGCGGCGGCCTCGCCTACGCCGCTCTCGGCGTTTTCGGGACGGCGGATGGCGACAGCCTTGTCGATCAGTCGCCGCCCACACTCGATGAGAATGCCAATATCGAAGGCGCCGAATACGTCCCTGTCTATACAGGGAGCGATGATCCGTGTGCCGGCCAGGTGCCGGAAATGTCGACGATCTGGATGCTCGAGTAGAGGCGTGTTCAGCCCGGGTGATCAAGAGAGGGCCCGGCGGCGATCCGGGCCCTCTCTTTAGATGACAGCGCCGGGACGCCGAAATAAGGAGTTTTCTATATTTGGAAATCGGGGGAAACGCCGCCCAGAGAGGAAGGCGCCGAATGAAGATCTACCAGGTGGATGCTTTCACCGGAAAACCGTTTCGCGGGAACCCCGCGGCGGTTTGCTTGCTGAAGGAACCCCGCTCCGACGATTGGATGCAACAGGTCGCGGCCGACATGAATCTCTCGGAGACCGCTTTCGTCGAAGAGCGTGGCGGCGACTTCGGCCTGCGCTGGTTTACGCCGAAAGTCGAGGTGAATCTCTGCGGCCACGCCACGCTGGCCTCTGCGCATATCCTCTACGAAACGGGGGCGCTCGGCCCTGACCGGATTGCACGCTTTCAAACGCGCAGCGGGCTCCTCGCCTGCCACTGCGATGGCGCGTATATCACGATGAACTTCCCCGCGGACCCCGTGCGCTCGATTCTGATCACCGACCTGTTTCAGGAAGCCCTCGGCGCGCGCATCGTCTATGCGGGGAAAGGGGTGTCGGATATCCTGGTGGAACTGGAGACAGAAGAGCGCGTGCGCAAGCTCCAGCCCAGAATGGGGATGGTTGCGCGTTTTCCCTCGCGGGGAGTTATTGTCACGGCCCAGTGCGCCGATGGCCCCCACGATTTCGTATCTCGCTTTTTTGCGCCCCAGGTCGGCATCGCGGAGGATCCGGTCACCGGTTCGGCCCATTGCACCCTCGCGAGCTACTGGGCGTCGCGGCTTGAAAAAACCGAATTCCTGGCGTGGCAGGCATCGCCCCGCGGGGGTGAAGTGAAGCTGAAACTGGAAGAAGACCGCGTCAACCTGGCTGGCGAGGCCGTCACGGTGTTCGAGGGAACCCTGCTCGTTTGATCAGATTCCCAACCAGTCCAGCCAACCGAGCAGCTTGGCGCTGCTCAAGACGATGGAGACGGCCAGAATCACCTTGATCCACCCTTCCCCTTTTTTGAGCGCCACCCAGCTTCCGATATACGCCCCGAGCACCTGACCCGCAAAGAGCACGATCCCGGCGACCCAATCGATTCCGAGGTCGTTCTTAATGAATACCGCCAAAGCGAGAAAATTGAGAACCAGGATAAAGACGAGCTTGATATAGTTGCCGCGCACAAGGTCCAGCCGCATCAAATAACCGAGGGCAACCAGGATCAGGATGCCCGACCCCGCCTGGAGCAGCCCCATATAGACACCGATGAGAAAAAACACGAACGCGGTGAGCACTTTGCGCTCTCCGCTGAGAAGGCCCCAGGCGCCACGCGATTCCCCCTCCTTCAACAAATGCGGCTTGGGTTTGAAAAGAATCAACGCCAGCAGCAGGAGCATCATGATGGCAAGGAAGACATCGAAGTCTTTCTCCGGAATCCACGAGGCCAGCTCCGCTCCCAGCCACGCGCCTGGCAGCCCGGCAATGCTCAAGCGCCAGGCGATGCTGTCCTCCTTGACTCCCCCCGCGCGAAACCGCCAGATCGCCATCATGTTTTGCGCCATGATGCCGATCCGGTTGGTCGCGTTCGCCGCCGGGCTCGGCAGGCCGCCGATAAAGATCAGCGCCGGCAGGGTCAGCACGCTGCCGCCTCCGCCCACGGTGTTCATAATCCCCGCCAGAACTCCGGCCAGAATCAGAAGTATATACGAAAGAAACTCCAAGGCGTTTCTTGCCTTTCAGGGGTAACGGCTGGGCCCGGGCCAGCCCGGGAAGAAGAGTTCCCGCCAAGCCTCTCATCGGGCAATCCGAAATCCTGGCACCGGGCAAACTCCCGAGTTGCCTCACTCCGTTGAATCCGCTAAAGAAAACAATCTGCCAAGGAGCCCGCGATCCCTCCCATGAGCCGCCTTTTCCCCCTTTTTTCTGTTCTCCTTATTTTGCTCTCGGTAAACCTTTTTTCCGGCTGTGTCGTTGGCCAAGTGGCCGCCACGCCGGTTACCGTTGTGCGCGACGCCGTCGATGCTCCGCTTGTTTCCCTGACCAATGTGTCCGAGGAGTGGGCCCGCCGCACCGATCCCTGGGCAGCCCCCCAGCCGGGAGTCAGCTACACAATCCGTGGTGGATTCGACGCCGGGATCACCTATGGGCTTGGCTTCTTTGTCTTCAAAGCCTTCAGCGGTGTCTTCGGCTCTCTCGATTATGTGGTTTGCCGTTCTCTTTATCCCAACTATCCCGCCGGCATCAGCCCCTGGAAAAGCCGCGAAGAAAGCTGGGGGAGCCTTTATTTCCCCAACACCCGGGCCTTGTGGGGGAGTGATCCACCCGATACGGTCTGGGACGATGAAGAAGAGGCGGAAAAGAGGGCTCCGGCGGGAAGCCCTTAGCCTTTTTCCACGGGCGCATAAAGCAATCGGGGCATCCAGGCCTGCTGGATGCCCCGATTTTTCGCTTCAAGAGGTTGATCTATTCCGGTTTGAGGAACACCGCGCCGAGCGGGGGGACGTTCATGTGGATCGACTGGAGCTGGCCGTGCCACGGGATATCCTGGGTAAAGACGCCGCCGTAATTACCCACGTTGCTGCCGCCGAATTCCGCCGCGTCGCTGTTAAATACTTCGCGATAGCGTCCGGCTTCGGGAGCTCCCACGCGATAACCATAGCGCGGCACCGGCGTCAGGTTGAAGACACAGAGCATATGATTCTCCGGCCCCTGGCGCATGAAGGCGAGCACGGAACTCTCGGAATCACTGAAATCGATCCACCGGAACCCGATCGGATCGTTGTCCAGCACCCAGAACTCCCGGTTTTCACGGTAGGCCCAGCCAAGTGCGGAAAGCATGTTTTCAATGCCCTTATTGAGCGGCTCGGAAGCCAGGTGCCAATCCAGCGAGCGGGTCTCGCTCCACTCGGCGAACTGGGCGAATTCGCATCCCATGAAGAGCAGGTTCTTTCCCGGATGCGCGTACATATAGCTATACAGCAGGCGTAAATTAGCGAACTTTTGCCATTTATCTCCCGGCATCTTGCCGATGAGGGATCCCTTGCCGTGAACGACTTCATCGTGGCTGAAGGGAAGGATGAAGTTTTCAGTATACTGGTAAATCAGCGCGAAGGTCAGCTCGCCGTGATGGAATCGGCGGTAGAGGGGATCGCGCGCGAAATAGCGCAGCGTATCATTCATCCAGCCCATGTTCCACTTAAAGGTGAATCCGAGCCCTCCCGTATAGGTCGGCCGGGAAACGCCGGGGAAGGACGTTGATTCCTCGGCGACGGTGAACCGGCCGGGGTAATCGCGGTGGACGATTTCGTTGAGCTGGCGAAGGAACGCCGTCGCTTCCAGGTTTTCGTTGCCGCCATGGATATTGGGTTCCCACTGGCCGGGTTCGCGGCTGTAGTCCAGGTAGATCATGGATGCCACGGCATCCACGCGCAGGCCGTCGATATGATATTCGTCCAACCAGAACAGCGCGTTGGAGAGGAGGAAGTTTTTCACCTCGGGCCGGCCGTAGTCGAAGATCAGCGTGCCCCAGTCGCGGTGCTCGCCGCGGCGGGGATCTTCGTGCTCATAGAGCGCCCGGCCATCGAACCAGCGCAGGGCGAAGTCATCGCGGGGAAAGTGCGCCGGCACCCAGTCGACGATCACGCCGATGCCATGCTGATGCATATAATCGACGAAATACTTGAAGTCTTCCGGTGCACCGAATCGCGACGTCGGCGCGTAATAACCGGTCACCTGGTAGCCCCAGCTTCCGTCGAAGGGATGTTCGGCAACGGGGAGCAGCTCGATATGCGTAAAGCCGTATCGCTGGAGGTGCGGGGCCAGGCGATGCGCCAGCTCGCGATAGGTCAGCCAGCGATTGTTTTCCTCGGGAACGCGCATCCACGAACCAAGATGCACCTCGTAGACGCTCATGGGTTCGCGCAGGTAATGGCGGTCGGGGAGGCGCTCCATGTAGATATCGTCGTCCCAGGCGTGCTTATCGAGGTCGACGATCTTGGAGTGTGTGGACGGCCGCAGGTCGAAAGCAAAGGCGTACGGGTCCGCCTTGTATCTCAGGTGCCCATCATGGGTCAGGATTTCATATTTGTATCCCTGGCCTTCGGAAGCGCCGGGCACAAAAAGCTCCCAGATCCCCGAGCTGCCCATGTTGCGCATGGGGTTAATCCGCCCGTCCCAGCGATTAAAGTCGCCGATGACGCTGATCCGGCGTGCATTGGGAGCCCAGACGCAGAAGGTCACCCCCTTGACCCCATCCATCTCCGTCAATTGGGCGCCGAATTTCTGATAAGAGTGAAGATGGTTTCCCTCGCTGTGGAGCCACACGTCCAACTCGCCAATGGAAGGAAGGAACTTGTAGGGGTCCAGCGTCTTCCACTGGGCCCCGCTGGGAAAGTGAAACTGCAATTCATAGTGAATCGGGAAATCGCGCCCCGCCAGCCACGCCCCAAAGAGGCCGTGAACCCCCAGGGGCTTCATCTCGATCGGCTGGTCCTCGCCTTTGATCAAGAGCTCCGCACGAGTCGCATCGGGGTGCCAGCACCGGACAATCAGGCCGGCTTGTCCTTTGCAGGTGCCCTTGTGGATTCCCAGGAGCCGGTGGGGAGTGTGGCAGGTGCAATGCACCAGCGAGTAGAATTCATCGGGATGCACTCCATCGGAGAACTCCGGCTGGGCGGCCATATCACCTTCCGGATGCGACACCCCCGCCGGAGGAGGAGGTGGAAGATCCGGTGCGGCCAAGGAGAGCGACGCTTCCTGCACATTTTGCTGTTCGGCTTTGATGCGTCCCTCGCGCGTTGCGGCCGGGATGCCTGGCTTCCGGGGGGTCCGCTTGGGATCCTTCCCCGCCGCTTTCGCCGGTTTCCTGGCAACAGGCTTCCCATTCGGAGCCATCTCCTGGCTCTTCCGCTCTTCCGATTCTTCCGGTTTTCTTTTCTTACTCGCCAT
>CAYFUR010000063.1:16344-21041 GCA_964346275.1 uncultured Candidatus Sumerlaeota bacterium | reverse complement strand
GGATACGTGTTTTCGACTCGATGAGCCGGGCGATCTGCTCGAGCACGAGATCGCCGGCCTGGTGGCCATAGGTGTCGTTGATCTTCTTGAAATCATCGAGGTCCATCATGAGCACGGACAGGGGCCTCATATAGCGCTTGGACCTGTCGAACTCGCGCTGGAACTGGATCGCCATGAATCCGCGATTCATGAGTCCGGTGAGGCCGTCGGTGGTCGCCAGCGAGCGGAGTTGCTGGTCGGAATTGATTTCCATTTCCGTGCGGATGAAAAAGGCGAGGCACGTGTTTCCTATGAAGACCCGGTCGCCATTTTGCAGAGCCACCGGCTGGGTGACCCGCTTGCCGTTGAGATAGGCTCCGTTGCGGCTGTTATTGTCGACGAGCACGCAGCGGGGTTCCTCGCTGGGCCGGTCGATATTCTGAAAGATAATCGTGGCGTGGACTCGCGAGACCGTGTCGTCGTTCAGCTGGATATCCACTTCGGCATCCCGCCCGACGGTGGTTTCTTTCTGCGCAATCATGTGCCATTCGTGGAGCTTGTTCTGGTCGAAAACCATGAGAACAGGCCGCACGCTGGAGGTTTCCGGTGATTCGAAAAAGAAATCGTCTTCGTTTGTATGTGTCTCGTGGGTTCCCATGAGTCTCTTTTTTTTGAAAAATCTCACCCTTTTGAGGATGGCGCAATTCTCCCCGGCCCTGCAAATGCTAAAAGTCTCCTGAACGGCGCGAAACGTTGTTTTTTCTTCTAGAGACTCAGCTTTCCGCTGTCATCAATCTTCCCCATTCCCTGAAAGACAATGCGGGCCGGTCCCTCCAGCGTCACATCGCAAAAGCCGGTTTGCGTTGGTGTGGCGCCGATCTTCAAGGCCTCACCGCCGGTGGGAATCACCGTGACTTCCGATGGCTCGGAGCGTCCCCGTTGCTGAAGAAAACAGCAGGCGGTGGCCACGGCCCCGGTGCCGCATGCCTGGGTTTCCCCTTCCACCCCTCTTTCGTAGGTGCGGACGTGGATTGTGCCGCGCTCCGCCACCTGGGCGAAGTTCACGTTGGCGCCGTGGGTGGCAAAGGCGGGATCGAACCGGATTTCTCTTCCCTCGCGCCGCACGTCGATCAGATCCAACTCCTCGACGAAAAGCACGGCATGGGGGACGCCGACCCAGAGAAAGTCGGCCTCGCGGCTGGGTTGGGCGGTACCGGCGAGCTCGCGCTTCTCCGACTTGGTCTGGATATCCGGAAAATGAATCCGGGCGCCTCGCGGGGTGATTTCCGCGCGGTGGTCGCCCGCGTCCGTAGCAAAGCGCATGCGGTCGCCCGCGGCATGGAGAAACCGGGCAAACACGGCGATGCATCTTGCGCCGTTGCCGCACATCTCGCCGATGGAGCCGTCGGCGTTGAGGTAGCGCATGTTAAAGTCCAAATCTTCTGAGCCGGGTTTCTGGAGAATGAGCAATCCATCCGCCCCTGCCCCGCGATTGCGGTCGCACAAAGACCGGGCAAGCCGCCCGAGGGCTTCGTCTCCCAGAGCGTCCCGGTCGCGGAAATCCAGCGCGATGAAATCGTTTCCCGCCCCGTCGAGTTTAAAGAAGCGAAGTTCCATTGCAATTTTTTTCCGTGCTTATAAAGTCGATGCGCCGCTGTCTTGCCCGATTGTGTCATGAGCGGCCACCAATTCAACAAGGGCTTCTCAAAACCATGCACCGCTTACTCTTTTCTTTATCCCTTCTTCTCGGCTCTCTCGTTCTGCCGGGCTGCATGTTTATCAATATCCCCCTGGATCTCCCACCGACTGATTACCAGGAAACCACGCTGCAATCGGGCCGCAAGGGCAAGATCCTCATGCTCGACATCGATGGGGTGATTACCAGCGGCGCCAACCAGACGGATCCTTTGTTCGGGGCTTCACTCAGCACGGTGAATCAGGTGACGGAAAAGCTGGTCAAAGCGCGCAAGGACGATAAGATCAGGGCCGTCATTCTCCGCATCGATTCTCCCGGCGGAGGGGTGACCGCGAGCGATGTGATCTATCGGACCGTCAAGCAATACAAAGAAGACACCGAGGTTCCCGTCTACGCCTCCATGCTCAGCACGGCAGCCAGCGGCGGGTATTATATCGCCATGGCCGCGGACGAGGTCTATGCCCACCCGACCAGCATCACCGGGTCCATTGGCGTGATCGCGATGTTTCCCCAGTTGGAAGGATTGGGGAATAAAATCGGCGTCTCCGTGGAGACCGTGAAATCCGGCGAGAACAAAGACCTCGGCAGCCCCTTTCACGACATGACGGAGAAAGAACGGTCGATCCTGCAGACGACGATCGACGATCTTTACGACCAGTTCATCGAGGTGGTTCTTGAAGGGCGCCCCAATCTCTCCCGCGAAACCTTGCTGGACGGAGAGGGCGCCCTGGCCGACGGGCGCATCTATACAGCGAAACGCGCCAAGGAGGCGGGCCTGATCGACGATGTGCTTTACCTTGATGAAGTGATCGACAAGGTGGGCAAGGAGATTGGCCTCCCGGAACCAGAGGTCGTCCTTTACCGCAGAACATCGCGCGATACCCAGGATTCGGTTTATGCAAAGTCCATCCACCCTGCCCCGCACATGGAACGGACTTCAACCAAGACGAATATCGGTCTTCTCAATATCGACGCATCCGATCTGGCGATGCCGCGTGGACCGGTTTTCCATTATCTCTGGTTGCCCTGACCGGGCCCGTGGCGGACGAAAAACAAGGCTCAACGGCTTCTTTCATTCCACCAGGCAAAGTTTTTCATGAAATCCCTTCTCTCGCTGCGCATTGCTTTCAGTCTCGCCCTCATCGCTCTGCTTTTCAACGGATGCGCCCACGATGGCCGTCCCACGCTGGCCACATCAAAAGCAACGCCTGACACGGAGACCTTCAAAGTTCTTGCATGGAACCTCGAACACTTTACCGATCCTTTTGATGATCCCTACATCGACAACAGCCGCGAGGACGCCGGTGCCGGCAAGTCGGACCGCGAGCTGGCGCTTCTGGCCAGGGCCCTCGAACAAATCGATGCCGATGTGCTCGCTCTCCAGGAAGTCGAAAGCGACCGCGCGGTGAAGTTTTTTCTCGATTCTTACCTCCCCGATCACGACTACCAGTTTTTCGCCTGCGTTCCGAGCACCAACTGGTATCAAAACGTGGTGGTTGCGAGCCGTTTTCCCATCGGGCGGATCATCTCGCTGCGAGAGGTGATGATGTACAACGAGGTCCTCGACGAATCGCGGAATCGTTACAATAATCGCCTGATGTTTGCGGAAATCCAGCCGAGCGAGGATTACGAATTCCTGCTCGGCTGTTTTCATCTCAAGGCGGGCGGCGACCCGGAAGACCCCGTCTGGCGCGAGCAGCAAATCGCGCTGGTCAAGGATACGCTGGCGGAAATCACCGCCGGGCACCCCGCTGCGAATGTCGCTCTCGCGGGAGACTTGAATCTGGTCCCCAGCAGCGGCGAATACGAAAGCCTGGTAAGCCCGCCGCTTCCATTTGTCGATCCCCTGGCGGGGCAAGGCACGTCCTTTACTCATCCCTCGACGGGGCCTGGACGGCGCATCGACTACATCGTTTTCAATCCGGCAATGGCGCCGGAATACGTGCCGGCGAGTGCCGGCTCCGCGATGCCCCTCAGCCTCGATGAATTGGCGCGCATCTCGGACCACTTGCCCGTAGTGACCAGTTTCTACGCGGAAGACCTGGATCTCTGACTCACGGCCCATGGTTCTTGCTTCTGGAATAACCTGAGATTTTCCCGGTCCGATATCCTTCGTTCCGGCCAAGGGAGAAAAAATGCGCATCACGAATGTCTATACAAAAAGCGGAGACGATGGCACCACCGGCCTTGTCGGCGGCGATCGAGTGCCGAAAACCCACCCGCGCATCGCAGCCTACGGCAGCGGCGACGAACTCGCCTCAGTGATTGGCTGGGCGCGGCAGGAAGTGCTTCACGAAAAGGACCGTTTTCAGTCGGCCCCGGATGCGGAAATGCTCGAGGGACTTCTGGAATATCTTGGTAATGATCTATTCACCATGAATGCGGACCTGGCGACCCGCATCGAGGACCGCCATCCCAAAATGCGCCTGATCGGCGAAACCAATGTGCTGTTTCTGGAAGAGGTGATCGATAGTTACAACAGTGCTCTCAAGCCGCTCCAGGAGTTCGTCCTTCCCGGCGGCAGCGGCACCTCCTCGGCTCTTCACGTGGCGCGCACCGTTGCGCGGCGCACCGAGCGCCACGTTCTGGGCCTGCAGGAAGTGGAAAAGATCAATCCCATCATCCTGCGTTACCTCAATCGTCTCAGCGACACGCTTTTCGTGCTGGCCCGCTGGGCCAACCTCAAGCAGGGCGTCGACGATGTGGCCTGGCGTGTTGATCTGGAGAAGCCGGCACTGCCGAAAAAGAGCTGAGGCCCTTATTTCAGAAACTCGATGCCCCAGATCGGAAGGGCGAGATCGCGCCCGTCCCCCTCGACGCGGTGGCTGTTTTCCATTTCAAGAAGAACCTCCACCCGGTCACCCTCCACATGGCTCAGGTGGAAGTGGACCTCGCCACAGCTATTGTCAAAGGGCTCGATTTCCCCGCCGCTGATCTGGCACCGGCCGGGGTTGGTTTCGTGCACCGGTGCGCGAACAATCAGGCGAAGCCGAAGGAATTTTGCTCCGCGCGGCTTTTTGAG
>CAYFUR010000063.1:0-16244 GCA_964346275.1 uncultured Candidatus Sumerlaeota bacterium | reverse complement strand
CTTTTTGAGCTTTTCGACCACTTTGCTCATCCCATGTTTCCGAAGGTATCGCGTGGCGATCTGCGCTTTTCGGGTGAAATACTTGACGCGGCCCGAGACACCCTGGAGGCGTTCCGCACCTTGAAAGATCATTTCGCGATAAGATTCGGGAACCGTCAGATGCACGCCCAGTTCGTCCGCAAGGGCCAGCGCCTCGATGAAGTTTGGCGACACAAGTTCCGGCGAGTTATCCAGTGATTCCCCTTCAACTTTCTCGAATACGTCTTCTCCGCCAAGGGGGAGAACGAACACCTCTTCCGCGTTATAATCATGAGCGAGCTGCACCATGGCCGCCAACTCGCCGATGTTGCGCTTCATCACGACGAAGTTGAAACGAAGGCGATAACGGCACTCCTCGCCCGCTTGTTCGGCGTTCCGCTTCAGGCAATCGAGCGTTTCCATCAGCTTGTGCCACTTGATGTAGGGGCGCACGGATTCAAAGGTTTCCCTGGTTGCCCCATCGATGGAGAGGCACAGGACCACTCGGTTGCGGACGATGCGCGAGACGCGTTCATCGTTTCTCAGCAGGATGCCGTTGCTCGTGGTGTAAATCTCGATATCGCGGGCGGCGCATTCCTCGAACATGCGCCAGAAGTTCTTTGCCATGAGCGGCTCGCCATAGCCGATCAACTCGGCGCGCTCGACGCCGTCCAGCGCCTGGTCGCGGATCTTCTCATAGAGTTCCTCGTCCATGTCCGAGCCGAAAAGCTCATAGAAATGCCCGCAATGAACGCATCGTGTGTTACAGCGGTTCGTGGGCTCGATCCAGATGTGAGTTGGATTGCGCTCTACAACCTCATCGGGCTGCTCGGGGGCGAGGCGGATGGCCTGGCGATCGGCTAGGGGCATGTTGTCCTCTGGCGGGAAGATGCAAGACAATCAGGGAAAGCGGCGGCTTCTATCAAACTTTTTTTTGACCTTTATGTCATGCAAGGAAAGCGCCTTCTTTTGATCATGAGAGCAAAAAAGGGGCGATTGCCCGGTCCATCTCCTGAAGACGGTGTGACCAGGTATGGCGGCGTGCCAGTGCCAGGCGTTGGGCCCGGCCTGCCTGAGGATCGGCAAGGGCGGTTTCGATCGCCTCGATCCATTCCGCCGGCCTTTGGGCAAGGCGCACGGCATCGCGAAGCGGCTCCAGCGAGGGAAGTTGGCTGGCCACCACCGGATTTCCCGTCGAGAGGTATTCGAAAGCCTTGAGGGGAAAAACCGCGCGAGTCGCTTCGTTCAGAACGTAGGGAATCAACAGGACATCCGATTCATGAAGGAAAGGCGGCAAGGCTTCGTAGGGGACATGGCCGAAGAAGGAGACATTGCGACGGCGGCGCAGGCGCTCGGTTTGCTTCCCGGCTCCGGGGCCTTCCCATATGGGGCCTATGAGAATGAATTCCCAACCGGGCCGGCGGCGCGCCAGATCCTGGAGAAGTCCGAGATCGACTTTGTGAGGCGCGAGGTGGCCGGAAAACACGATCCGCGGACGCGGGAGGCGGCGAAAATTCCGGAGGCGAGGATCGCGGGGGCACTTTTCCGGCTGCGAGAAATGGCGATAGTCGGCCACGTTGGGCATGAAATGCGACTGTGGGTTAATGCGCCGGGCACGGTCGTAGAGCGACCGCTCAGTGCAAAACACAAGGTCCGCTTTCGCCAGCAGGCGGGCCTCCGCCTCGCGGAGGGTTTCTTGATCGGCGCCCGGGACCGCAGCCAGATCGTCGACCATGTGATAGACGATCAAACGCGGCTTGACCTGGTCGACCAGGTGCACGGCATAGGGACTGTAGACCCAGGCGATGGGGTCTCGGAAATGCGGGAATACGGGGCCGAGCTGAAAGCGGAATGCGGCGCGGTTCAGCGCAATCGCGGAAGGGGAATCCCAGCGCGGGCGGACAAGGGGCGAGATGGTCCAGAGGCGTTTTTGGCGTTTAACGGCGCCGCGGAAGGAGCGGGCGAGCCGCCGTCCGATTCGCGTCCAGTCGCGGCCGGAGGCCATGCTGGGGGCGCGCGTGCCCAGCGTTTCCAGGTAAAGGACGCGGTTTCCCCGGGCGGCGAGGCGCCGCATCAGGTGATGCTTGTTAGTAGGGAGGAGGGTGTCCCAGTCCGCCGTGGAAAAGCAGACCAGATTCTGCCTGGTGAGCGCCGACAAACGGTTTTTCCGGCCAGGCGTCAAGGCGCTCTCCGTAGGATTACAAGTTCCGCAGCATGTATTTCGCTGCTCCGACAACAGCCTTTTCTTCGCGGATCACCGGTTCCACGTTCATGTCGGATTTTGCCAGCAGGTCAAGCACCCGCTGCTGGTAAGGCTTGGCGTGGATCAGGTTGCCGCCCCAAAGGGCGATTGGCGTAGGCTCTTTTTCGTCCGAGAAGAGGCCGCGATAGACGGGCTCGATGATTTCCAGGAGGAGATCCGCCTGGGTATTGAGAATCTCGCTCGCGACAGGATCGCCCTTGCCTGCTTCTTCGTGGACGAAGCGGGCAAGCGCGGCAACTTCCATTTTTCCGTTACCGGCGACATAAGTCCACCCGATCAAGTCCGTGGGCGAGTTGAGGTTGAGTTCTTCGAGGATCACGCCGGTCAGGCTGGTGGATTGCTGGCGTCCGTCAAAGGATCGCATGATGGCGCGAATCGCCGAGAGCCCGATCAGGTAGCCCGATCCTTCATCGGCAATGAGGTGTCCCCAGCCCCCGCAGCGGCGGCGCTCGTCGCGCGCTTCGTGGAAACCAAAACAGATGGAGCCCGTTCCGGCGATCACCAGAATCCCGTGAAGCCGGTTGAGCACCGCGGTAATGGCGACGACGGCGTCATTGTCGATGAGGAGGTTCGTGTCCTGGCCGACCTTTTCCCGGACGATTTTCTCGATCAGCCCTTTATCCGCGGGCCGGTCGCACCCGGCCATGCCGAGGCAGATGCCATCGACATTCTCAATTTCCAGACCCCCGTCCTTCAGGAGCGTCGTGATGAGCGTGTGGAGCGCGTCGCGAACTTTTGGTTCGGGATTGGAGTGGGGATTGGAGCTGGGGAAAAAACCTTCCGCCAGGACTTTACCATCTTCGCGGTAAAGAATCCCGTGAGTTTTTGTTCCCCCTCCGTCGACTCCGATTACGATTTTTCTTCCGTTCACCACCACGAGGGTCTCCCGTTCTTTCACTGAGAAATCTGCCCTGGATACGTTGCTTTGGAAAGAGGATCTGAAAATCTCTGCAAGGGCTCTTGAAGGGGTGAAAATTTATTGAGTCCCGAAACAGAAAGCGTCCCCCATCCCGCGGGCCGCATGCAAGAATGGGCAAGGGCCGCCGTGGTTCAAGAGACTTTTTTTACTTCCGCCAAAAAATCGCTTTCCCGGCCAGAACAAACCAGAACAAAGGGGCGGGCCTCCGGCCACTGGAGACGAGGGACCGCCCTTCTCATTCTTAATCCAATTCCTCGTCGATGTCGCCGGGGCGCGGTGCATGAAAGATTTTATACTTTCGCGATGCCTCGTGGTCTTCCTGTTTCGGAACGTCCGGGGGATGAGGCGGCGCAGTTGGCGGAGGGGGCCCGGCGCCTGGTTGCTCTGTGCCCGGGGGAGCCTTCGGAGCGGCTGCCCGGGGAGGCGCGGCCGGTGGCGCCTCGGGGCGGCGGGGAGCGCTTGGAGACCGTTCGGGATTCGGGCCGCGGGATTCTTCTGGCCGTTCTCCTCCCGGTATTCTCCGCTCATCTTGGGACAGATGCATGCTCTTGCCGTAGCCCGAAAGTTTCGGGACGTCCTCGTTCGAGTAATTCTCCTTCTTTTTTTCCAATCGGTCTTTCTTGGCAAACTTCGTCATCCCGGCGGGGAGTTCGAAATCATCGCCGATTTGCTGCCAAGGATCGCTGATGTCTTCCCAGGAGGAGCCGGGAGCGATTCCGATTCCGCG
Source organism: uncultured Candidatus Sumerlaeota bacterium (assembly GCA_964346275.1). Lineage (GTDB taxonomy): Bacteria > Sumerlaeota > Sumerlaeia > SLMS01 > SLMS01 > CAYFUR01. Next base: position 12,317 of record CAYFUR010000063.1, on the reverse strand, counting down.
GAATTTGAGCTGAAGATCGTTGGCGGATTCAGCGGCCTGAAGCGCTTCTTCGTGGGTGATCTTCTTTTGTTTGCAGAGCTTGTAAAGAGAGCGGTCGAAATTGTGGACGCCTTCCTGGTTTTCCGCCGAGAGAGCTTCTTTGACGCTGCCCAACTGGCCCTTGCCAATGAGATCGCGAATGCGGGGCGTATCGATGAGCAGTTCCGTTGCCGCGTGGCGGCCGCCTTTCACGCCGTGAACCAGCCGCTGGCAAATGACCGCTTTGAGGTTCAGGGCAAGCTGCTTCTGCATTTGTTCCTGCATGTGCCCTGGATAGAAGTTCAGAATGCGTTCGATAGCCAGGACCGCGTTGGTGGAGTGCAGCGTGGCCAGCACAAGGTGTCCGGTTTCCGAGGCATGCATGGCAAACTGCACCGTTTCCGCGTCGCGCATCTCGCCGAGGCAAATCACTTGCGGGGCCTGGCGGAGCGAGTTTTTGAGGGCTTCGTGGAAGCTGGCGGTGTCTATACCGACTTCGCGTTGCGTGACAATGGAGCGCCGGTGTGTATAGATGAATTCCACGGGATCCTCGATGGTGACAATATGGCCCGTGCGCAAGTGCGCCCGGTAATCAATCATCGAGGCCAGTGTGGTGGACTTGCCGCTGCCGGTAGAGCCAGTGACGAGAACGATGCCCCGGTCGGCCAGGGCGATGTTTCGCAAATTAGGGGGAAGGCCGAGCTGGCGCAGGGTCGGGATTTTCATCTCGACGCGCCGGCAGACGAGCGCCACCGAGCCGCGTTGCCAGAAGGCGTTCACGCGAAACCGGCCGCACCCTTCGGCCATGTAGGCGAGGTTTGCCTCAAGCTCTTCCTTGAAGTCTTCCCACTGCTTCTTGTTCATGACCTGGTGCGCCAGCTCCATGGTCGTTTCCGGAGAAAGGCGCTGGCCCTCGGCGGACTGCACGGCGTAATACACTCCTTCAACGCTGATGCAGGGAACAGCTCCCGCACACAAATATAAATCTGAAGCTTGCCTCTGAGAGGCTTCACGCAGCAGATCATCAATATGCATCGGATGCCCTTTCATGCGGCAATAATTTCGACTGGAAGACTTCCCTTAGGGCTGCTCCCGATAAAACGCAAGTGATTCTGCTCGAAAGCACCTTATCCATGAAGCGGACGAGTTTCCTCTTTTCCCTTTTCTGCCTCGTTCTCCCCGCTGTGGTTCTCTCACAGACGCCCTCGAGTCCCACACTGGAATTAGGTGACATTTTCGAGGCAAGGCCGGGCAGTTCCTCCGCCCAATTGATCGGACCCGGGCGCTTCGATCCTGGCGGGCCATTGATCGTCATCCCCGATACTTCGGCTTGGCGCCTTCCTCCCCAGCCCGCTGAAGAAACCGAGCCGGAAACGCCTGTCCCCCCCCTGCCGCGGCTTCCTCTCTTGATCACCACGACCGAGCGCGATCGCGCCCGGATGGACCGCCCCGCCTTCACATTCCGTGGCACGACCATTGACCCTGCGCTTGCCCAATCTTCTCTCGTTCAGATCGAGACGCCCTATAGCCATCTCCGGACGGAATATCGCCTGAAATCGGAAGAAACGGGTGCGGATTGGGTCTTCTATCACGGGCCGGAGTCGATGGAGAGTTTCCAGGTGGAGCCCGGACGGTATCGCCTGCGGCGAAGGGTCTGGCGCGTGGATTACCCCGAGGTGGTTCACGAAGAAGTCTACGAGATTCAGCGCTTTGTGCCCCGGGGGCGCTACGAATTTCTTGCGGAAAAAGCGGAGGCGGAGCGGGATCTGATGGAGAAGCTGCGGGACCGGGCGCGATAGGCGGAGGGAGTCTTTTCATGCCGGAGATGACTTTTGTCGTTGCCCGATTGAGGGCCAGGGAGATTATCTCCTGGTGTGGATTTGGGGTTGAGGTTCAAAACCCCGGTCCCGTTAATTGAGAATATGTCAGCGGGGAATGCTCCCGCATGATATCAAGGCCCAGCGCATGGCGCCGGGCGTTGAAAACCTGAAAAAGAAAGATTTACCGAGATTTAAACGGCTCCTTCGCTGGCTGCGCGCCTGACTGAAGACTTCAAGGTCGCTGCGCCAGGGCCGGATAGCCCAAAGATACAAGGATAACACCGAAAACATGGCGTATCGCATCCTCATTAACCGCGAGGAGTGCGAAGTTCGCGTTGCCTTTCTCGAGAATCAGCAACTGGTTGAACTTCACACCGAAAAATTCGACGAACAGACCATCGTAAACAACCTTTACCGGGGAAAAGTCCAGGACGTGGTGCCCGGGCTCCAGGCCGTCTTTGTGGATGTCGGCCTCGAGCGCAACATGTTCCTCCACTTTATGGATATTCGCCCCGAGGCCCTCGTCCTTTCCGAAGACGATCAAGCCGATGCGGTGCGCAAGGCCTCCAAGACCTCGATTCCCGGCCGCATCGAGAAAAAAGGGCGCCGGCCTCGCCAGGACCCGCGCGCCCCTCAGGCGGCCTCTCCGGTCAAACGGGGCGACGACATCATCGTCCAGGTTTTGAAGGACGAGATCAGTGGCAAGGCGCCCCGCGTCACGTCGAACCTGGCCCTTGCCGGACGCTATCTGGTCATGCTGCCCTTTCCCAGCCAGGAGGGGGGCGTCTCGCGCAAGATCGCCACTGGCCAGGAGCGCTACCGGCTGAAAAAGCTTCTCTCCAGCCTGAAAACCCAGGATTATTCATTTATCGTGCGCACGGTCGGATTGGAACAGGATGAGGAAGCCCTGCGCCGCGACGCCGACAACCTCAAGCGCCAGTGGGCGAATATTCTCTCCACCTATAAACGCCTCGGCGGGCCGGGCCTTTTGAGCAACGACCACAAGTTGATCGTCCGCCTGGTGCGTGATGCCTTCCCCGCGGATTTCGACGAAGTGATCTGCGACGATGCGAACGATGCTCGCGATGTGGCCGAGCAACTCGACGAAATGATGCCGGAAAAGCGCGACCGGGTGAAGGTTTACGATGGGATCGATAATCTTTTCGAGTATTATGACGTCGAAAGCCAGATTGATAAGGCCCTGGACAATAAATACTGGCTGAAGAGCGGCGGCTCTCTGGTCATTGACGAGATGGAAGCGCTGACGGCGATCGATATCAACACCGGGCGCTTCACCGGAAAAAGCGAGCAGGAAAAGACGAGCCTGAAAACGAATATCGAAGCCTGCGAAGCCGTGGCGCGCCAGATTCGCCTGCGCGATATCGGCGGCATTATCGTGATCGACTTTATCGATATGCTGTCGCGGGCGAACCAGGATCGCGTGGTGGAGGAGATGAAGCGCCAACTGCGCCGCGACCGCGCGAAAACGGCGATCAGCGCGCGCATCGGCGAGTTTGGCCTGCTGGTGCTGACGCGCAAGCGCAAGCGCATGAGCCTGAAAAACCAGGTGTTTTCCGAATGCCCCTACTGCAAGGGCACGGGCACGGTGAAGCGCGCCGACGAGATCTTCCGCCGGCTGAAGTACGATCTGCGCCGCGCCGCCGCCACCGACCGCTCCACCAATGGAGCCATCGTTTCCGCCCACCCGCGCTTGATCGATACACTGACGAGCCGATTCCGCTCCTTCTTCGAGCAGATGAAGCGGGAAGAGAGGCTTCGCATCGTCTATCAGGCGGATCCGGACTTCCACATGGAAGACTACCAGATCACCCCCATGAAGCGCCCCGACGACGATACGCCGCGCCTGGTGGATAAACATGTCGAGCCCGCGGAGCGGATTCTGCCCCCGGTGATCGATATCCTGGAAGAGCCCACGGAACCGCTCGCTCCGGAAACTGAAAAAGAACCGGATGCAATCGTCTCGAGTGTTTCAAAAGAAGAACCCGAGGAAGAAAAGGCGCGGGAAGAGGAAGCCCGCCGCAAGCGCGAGTCGAGTTCGGAACGCCGCGCGCGCCGCCGCCGGGCCAGGGGGCGGCGGGGAGACAAGGAGAAGGAGCCGAAAGAGGCGGCTTCCGAGGCGGATACGGCCGAGGTCAAAGAAATCGAGCCTCCCAGCCAGGAAAAACCCGCTGCCGTGAAAGATGAAACGGAAGAGGAGGGAGCGCGCAGGAAAACGCGGCGCGGTACGCGCGGCGGGCGTGGACGGCAAAAGCGCACCGAACAGGATCAGGCGCAGCAGGAAATCGCCAAGGCCGAAGAAAAAGAAAAGCAGGTGGATGAGAAGGCCGAGGGCCAGGTCGAAGCACCACCGCCAGCCCCCAGCGAGTTGCCTCCGCTGAAGCTCCCCGCACGGAAATCAGCGGATGCGGATTTCTATGAATCCTTCCTGAATCAAATCGAGGAGAAGGTGAAGACACTGGACAGCGAAGCGCCCGTCGGCAGAAAAGCCGCCAAGGCCAGGAAAGAAGACAAGCCTGCCCGGCGCGCGCCCCGGAAATCGGCGGCCAAGGAAAAGAAAGACCGGGAACATCTCGGGTCCGTCCTCGATAAGATCGAAGAGGAGTTGAAGACGCTGAGCGGCGAGCCAGCTCCCGAGGAGGCCCAGGAAAAGAAACCCGCCCGGAAAACAACCCGCCGTACGCCCGCAAAGCCCAAGAAGGCGGTGCCGAATACAGAAAAGGCCACCCCGGAAGCCGCCGAGGAAGAAAAACCGAAGAAGAAAACAACCGCCCGGCGCCGCACCACCCGCAAGAAAACGGAAGAAGCAGAGAAACCCGCCAGCACGGTGGAAACCGAAGTGGCGGAAGCGGGCGAAGAAGCCAGGGAAGCCGTGGAGAAAAAAGCCACACGGCCCAAACGCACCACGACGACGCGCAAGTCCTCTTCCTCCTCCACGGCGAAAAAAACAACCGCCAGCGGCAAGAGAACCACGACGACGAAACAGAAAGAGGACAACACCGCGGCGGAAGAGAAGCCTAGGACGCGGCGGCGCACGACAACCCGCCGGAAGAAGACCACCGGGGAAAGCAGCGAATAAGAGGCGAGGCGCTGCCTCCTCTCTTGATCCGGCGGGGGAGTTGTGCTTTCTCTCGCCTGCGGAAGGGGGCGAGTTCACTCGCCAACATTGTTTGAATGGCAAGGAAACACAACATGAGCAAAACCATCGGGGATCCCCAGGACGAACTGAAGCGCCGGGCTCAAACCGCTGCCGATCGTATGAACGTGGCATGGATTGTTGGATTGATTCTGGCCGCGATCAGCAGCGTGGCGCTTTTCCTCTAGCCATGAGGCAGGAGGCGCCCGGACCGTATCCTGTTTCGCCCTGGCGGTAGATTATGAGTTCATTGGAATCCAATTCGGAAGTGGAGATCGCCGCCAGCAGCCACTCGCCCGTGAGGCGCGTGGCGCTTGCGTGGGAAGGCGCGGAAGTGATCCGGCCCGAGCTGGAAGAAGCCGGGTTTGAGATCGTCCCGCCCAGCGAAGCGCAAGCCGTTGTGACCTATGGCGGCGACGGATCGCTCCTTCGCGCCGACCGGGATTTCCCCCACCTGCCCAAACTCCCCATTCGCCGGAACAGCGATTATATCAAGTGCGACCGCCACCAGAACGCGGAGGTTTTCCGCCGCGTTTACGAAGGCCGCCAGACGGTCGCCCATTTGCCACGGCTCCGCGCCGACGCGGCGGGCCAGGCCGTCCACGCCATCAACGACATCGTCTTTCACAATGAACTGGCCACGAGTGCTGTGCGCTATCGCGTGCGTATAGACGGCAAGCCCTACAGCCAGGAAATCGTGGGCGACGGATGCGTCGTCGCCACGCCCTTTGGCTCCTCGGCCTATTACCGGTCCATCACCAAATCGGTCTTTCGTGTCGGGATCGGCCTCGCGTTCAACAACTCCACGGAGGCAGTGAACCACCTCGTGCTGAAACACGGCTCGGTGATCGAGGTGGAAGTCACCCGCGGCCCGGCGCTGCTCTTTGGCGACAACGCCCGCGAGCAAGTGCCCGTGGAAGCGGGGGACAAGCTGTCTATACGCTGCTGCGAGGACACGGCGGAGGTGTGGGAGCTGTCGACGCTGACCTGCAAGCAGTGCCAGGTGCGCTCCACCGGCGCCCCCGCCGGCCACCGGCATGTGTGACCCAGCCCGTCCTCCTCATCTTAATCTTCCTCATCCTCTTAATCGAAAAAGCTTCGTTCCGGCAATTGACGGTGGCCAGGCCAGAGAAAAGCGAATATGAGCGCGCGCATAAGTATAAGTGCGCTCAAAAACTCCATACACCCGGTATCATTGAGAAGACTCGGATTGTGCCGGGGCCTCACTCCACAAACTCCACCCGCACGCCCATTTTTTCCAGGGTGGCGAACCAGCCGGGGAAGCTCTTGCTGACGTGTTCGGCGCCGTGGATGCGCAGCCCTTTCCGGCAGCGCAGGGCAATGATGGAGAGCATCATGATCACCCGGTGGTCGCCCCGGCCGTCGGTGTCCAGGCCGCCGTCAAAGCCTTGTGGCGCGCCGTTGATGTGGATCGTGTCGGGATCATCCTCGGGCTCGAACCAGATGGCGCGCCGAACGGCAACGGCCTCCTCCACGCCTTCCTCCGGGGGCAGGGCGGTCTCGCGGATGTTGCGCAGCTCCTCGATGGGTTCGCGGACGCGGTCGCATTCCTTGAACTGCAAATTGCGGATTTGAACAAAGCGGGATTCGCCCTGGGCCACCATGGCGGCGGCTTCCATGGCGAGAACGGCATCAGTGCAGAGGTCGCCGTTGACCGAGGCGCCGCGAAGAGGCTCGGCGGGGCTTTCGAATTCCAGGACTTCGCCCGCGCCGGGGCGGGGATGCCATTGGGCGCGGCACCCCATTTTCTCGAAAAAGGGAACGCATTCGCGTTCGCCCTGTTCGTCGGGAAAGAGGCGCAGCACGGTGATTTTGCTTTCCGGCACGGCCGCCGCCGCGGCGAGGATCGCCGCCGCGCCGGGCCAGTCGCCGTTCGTCTCCCAGGTGCGCGGGGCATAGGCCTGGCCGCGCCGCACCCGGTGGATATGGCGGGCGCTGCTGGATTCGACATGGATGCCCGCCCGGGAGAGGACGTTGCGCGTGGTTTCGATCAGGGGCAGCGACTTGAGCCGGCCCGTGGCGCGGATTTCGATCTCTTCGTCCAGGAGTGGCGCGAGCAAGAGCAGCGCGCTGGTGTATTGGCTGCTGACTTCGCCGGAGACAGTGATGAAGTAGGGCTCGTCCTCGGACAGGCGCATTTCCTTTCGCTTGGCGGCGATGTATTTTTTGATGCGCTCGCGTCCCCCTTTGAGCGTAATCGGCAGGCGTCCATCCGATTCCGCATAGTCCACTTCCACGCCCAGTTGCCGCAGCGCCTCGATCAAATCGATATGGGGGCGCTTGCCGAGGGATTCGGGATAGTGGGTTTCCCAGCGCGCTTCGGGCATGAGGGCGCTGATGGCGAGAAGCATGCGAAAGACGGCGCCGGCGTTGCCGGGGTTGAGGACATCTCCGGGATTTTGAAGACGCGGGGTCGGGCCAAACCCGTAGATTTCGAGCCGATCGACCTGATTCTGGCTTTCCGCGGTGTATTCCACCTCGCGGCCTTCTGCGTCCAAGGCGATGATTTCCGCTCCCATGGCGCGGCCGCATCGAATAAGAGCCGCCGCGTCGTCCTGGATCGCGGGGCGGCGGACCACGCTTTTGCCGGAGGCGAGGCAACTCGCGAGGATATAGCGCGTGGTGAAGTTTTTGGAGGAGGGAGGATCGATTTCCCCCGAGAGCGGGGCGGAGGGTGGATAAACCGTGGCGATCATAGGCATGGGGCTCTTCTGCGAGGTGACGCGGCTGCGCGTCGATTGAGCGGGCTTTGGCTCGGGCCGTCAACGCGGAACCCCCTGGGAAGCCATTTATTCTGTTTGCGAATTGCGAGGGATCAGGAGAACGATCATTCAAATCTTTCGAGTTTAGCCGAGCATTGATTTCCGTGCCTTCCACAAACCAGGCAAAATCGCCCCAACCGCCGCCTCTGCCGGATCACCCCCGGATTCTGTGCCTGGGAAACCGGCTGAATCCGCTGGTGAGCGCCGGCCTGGCGCGGCGAGGACTCGAGTTAGGCGTCCAACTCGCCGGGGCTTCTGTGTCCGGGGGTGGTTCCTTGAGCAATGGTAGCCGCGGTTTCCTCGAGGCCCTGGCCGCCTATCGGCCCGTGCGGCGCCAGCGCGTCGTTTGCCGTGGCCCGTTTGGCGGCCTCACCGTGGCCGAGTTTCTCCACGACGAAGAATCCTCCACCGCCATGATCGAGGCTGCCGAGCCCCTCGGCCTGCATTTGATCCCCCGGGATCGCCGCAAACTGCTCGATTTCAGCAGCGCCGGCCTGGGCGATTTGATTGTCCGCGCGCTCAGTTTCGATGTGCGGCGGCTCCTGATCGGTATTGGCGATGTCGCCACCGCCGATGCAGGGCTGGGAATGCTTTTTCGCCTCCAGGAAGCTCTGATCCACGAGCGCAAACCGCCCCGCTGGGTCAGCGCGCGGGATCTCCGCGTCCCTCCCGAGATCGACGTGGCCCGGCTCAATGCCCGGTTTTCCACCCTGCGCATGGCGGTCTTTTGCGAAAACACGCGCACGCTCTCCGGGCCGCTGGGGCTGGCCTTCGGCGAGGGAGAAAAGAAAGGCGCGGCGCCGGAGGAGGTCAAACCGCTGGATGCCATGCTGGAGGCCTGGGCCGACCGGATTCGCGATCAGATCGGGATGGACCTGCGGCACGAACCGGGGGCCGGCGCGGGCGGCGGACTGGGTTTTGCCTGCGCCCTGCTTGGCGGAACGCTCGAGCCCGGGCCGAAGGCGTTTTGCGACTTGATTCATCTGGACCCCTTGCTCAAGGAGTGCGACGCCCTGGTCACTTGCGAGGGAGAATTCACGACGAAGAGCTTCCACACGAGCCCGGCCTGGCACGCGGCGCACCAGGCGGCACTTGCGGGCAAGCGTGTGCTGATCGTTTGCCAGAAAGCCGAGCAGGCGGCGGTCGAGCAGGCGGCGCTGATCGGTGTGGATGTTCGCCCCTTTGCCGAGGGAGAATCCAGCGAAACGCTGGGGGCGGAAGCGTTCACCCGGCTCCAGGACAACGTTCGGACGTATATGCGCGGGCATTGATCTCATCGCCGGACAAAGCGTCTCGAAGCTCTCGGACCCCCCGGCGATGCCCGGGGGGGCGGTTACTGGCGGGAGCAGTATTCCGAAACCCAGATGAGGCGGTCCAGGCTTTCCTCGTCCGCAGCCATGGGCAACTCGTCGGAAATGCCGAGAATCAGCCGAGGGTAGAATTGATCGATGAGCCGCTTGACACAATCTTCCAGGCGATGGCGGGGAAAGGTCTTCAGGAAGAGAATCGCGGGAATGCCATCAAGGAGGATGTGGTTGCCGAGATGCTCGCGAATTTCATCGATGGTGACATCGCCCTGGGGCTCAGGCGTCAGGGCCTCGAGCCCATTATGGGGGAAATCTTTGAGAAAAGGGAGGAATCCCCGCAGATCGCCATCGAGATGCGCGTGTGTCGAGATGCCGGCATCCCGGAGCTGGCCGACGCGCTTTTCGTAGAAGGGAAGCAGATAACGCCGGGCGTTGTCCGGCGGCACCAGGCCGGAGTGGAGGTTCTCGCCATAGGTGACAATGGGCGGCCGGAATGCGGTGATCTGGCGGTAGAGGTCATCGTAGGAGCGATCAATGGCTTCGAAGACTTCTTCCATTTCCTCCGGCTCATCGTGGAACGCATAGACGAAATCCTCGTAGTGCATCCAATCGTGGGCCATGGCCTGGTAGGGGCTCTTGGGCACCCAGAACTGGGGAACGCCAAGCGGTCCCATCCGCTCATCCGCCAGGGCATACGTCTCCTCGTTGAACGTATAGACAAGGCGGGGGAGAAGCCATTTCAGTTTGGGCAGATCCTCCGGCTCGCGCACGGGAAAGCCGACGGTTCGGAATCCGCCGTCGGAATGGAAGGCGTATTCCGTCACCAGTTCGCCGTGGGGTGTTTCGACGATTTCAAAGCGGGCGCGGTCGGTGGCTTCGTAGCGAACGCGAACGTCCGGAGCATAGCTCCGCTCGATGGGATCGGGAAGGCCCGTGAAATAATGAATATACCGCATGGAGAGGCCGAGCGCCTCGTAAAACTCGAACACGTCGAGATGGCGGTATTTCACCGGCAGCATGCCGCCCATGCGGGCCTGCGCCAGCCACGGTTCAATGCGCGGCTGAAATAAAACGCCCGGGTAATCTTCCCCTCGGAAGATCCGGAGCGTGATCTCTCGTTTGGATGGTCCCTGCATTTGTCGCGGGCCCCGCATTTTTGTTCGTCCCGGCGGAGGCACACGCTCCAATCAGCGGCCTTGCCGAGGGTGGGTCCAGGGAAAAATTCACTTTTCCGGAGCGGAAGCCCTTGCCAGTGTGCGCGCGGGGCGGTTTGCTGGGGTACCATCCCATTCCCAAAGGTTCCCACCGTGTTTACGGAAATTCGCGATCTGGTGGAGAGAACGCCCCTCGCCGACACCCACGAGCACCTGCTCGAGGAGTCCTCGCGCCTGGAGCCGGGCGACAATTGGCGCCTCGACGATATCGGCATTCTGTTCAGTCTCTACGTCGAGCAGGAACTGGCCAGCGCGGGCATGCCCGAGGAAGACCGGCGGCGCATGCTGCTGAGGGAGACCCCGCCGGACGAGAAATGGCACCTGGTGCGCCCCTGGTGGCCCCTGATGCGGCAAACGGGATATGGCATGACGGTGCGCGAGGCCATTCTTCTCCTCTTTGGCGAGGACGATATCACCGACGAAAACTGGGAAAAAATTAACGACGGCCTGAAGGCACTGATCAAGCCGGGGTATTACGAGCATCTCCTGCTGGATGTTGCCCGCCTCGACCATTGCCAGGTCAACTCGGTGGAAAAGCGCCCTTTCCTCGAAACAGCGCAGCCGGAACTCCTCCACCAGGATCTGAGTTTTGTCGCCATGGCAAGCACTCTGGAGATTGAGCTTCTCTCCGAGCAGGCGGGAAAAGATGTTCGACACTTGAAAGATTGGCTGGAAGTAATCGACTGGTGCTTCGAGCAATACGGGCCCAAGGCCATCGCGCTGAAAAACCAGGCGGCCTACCTGCGGCGGCTGGATTTTGAGAGCGTTCTGCGCCGCGATGCGGAGCGCTCCTTCGACGTCTATCTGAAAAAGCGGGGCGAAAGCACGGATGCCGAGCGCAAGCCCGCCCAGGATTTCCTTTTCAATTACTGTATCCGCAAGGCCGTGGAATATCGCCTCCCGGTGAAAATCCACACGGGCTATATGGCGGGGAACGGTATGCTGCGGCCGGGCTGGCTCCGGCACCATGCCGAGGATATGGCGGCCCTTTGCCGCCTGCATCCCGATGCGCGCTTTATTCTGATGCATATCACGTGGCCTCATCAGGACGAGGCGATCGCCATGGCCAAACACTACGAGAACGCCGTGGTGGACATGTGCTGGGCGTGGTCGCTCAATCCTATCGCCTCGCGGCGCTTTTTGAAGGAGTTCCTGCTGAGTGCCCCGGCGAACAAGGTGCTGGCCTTTGGCGGGGATGTGACGGCGGTGGAGATGGTGCCGGGGGCGGCGGCGATTGCCCGGCGGGGGATTTCGCAGGTGCTGGAAGAACTGGTGGAGGAGAAGTGGCTGCGCTACAAGGCCGTACCGGGGTTGGTCCAACGCCTGGCGACGGGAAACGCGCGAGACCTGTTTCCCAGGTTGAGAAATTAAAAACAAAATGGGGGAGCCGCGAGGGCTCCCCCAAGATCACGCTTCGTTTCGAGACTAGCTTAGAACATTGACCAGTCGGAAACGCTCGTGAAGTTTTCGTTTTCGAACACGTAAATCGAGCCGCCGTTTGTGGACGTTGCCACATAGAGGAACGGAGCAACGTAAATCGCGTCGGACACCGCGTTGATGGGGAACGGCTGGCCGCCGCCACCGGCGTCCGTCGTTGTTCCATCAATGGTCTGAAGGAGGCTGAAGTTGGTGCCGCCGGTACCGACGTCATAGACGCGGACCTTGACGTCCGTGGACACATTGCTGGCGTCGAAGAAAACACGGAGGTCGTCGTCATAGGAGCCGTGGCTCGTGGCCGTGCCAAAAGCGGTGTCGATGGCGCCGTCGGGAATCAGGGCATCCGCGGTCCACGTATAGCCGCCGGCAGCGGCGGTGCCGCCGCCGTAGTAACCAGCAACCTTAACGGCTTCGCTGTTGCCGTTCTTGGTCTGGTAAATGACGTTGTCCGTCGGGTTGTACTGGACTTCGCGGGCGAAGCTATCGCCGCCCGTGGAGTTCGTGTAGCCGGTGGTATCAAAGTCCGCCGTGGCGTAGTAATTCACGCCGCCGAACTGGGTCAGGGCGATTGTGTCGTCGCTGAG
>CAYFUR010000062.1:0-21285 GCA_964346275.1 uncultured Candidatus Sumerlaeota bacterium | reverse complement strand
CGGCCCTGCTTGACCATCGCCTCGTTGATATCGACGCCTTGCGTCGTCCATCCTTCCTCATTGAGAAGTTCGAGGAAGATGCCATCCCCGCAGGCCATGTCCAGGACGGCGGGCTTTTTCCCCTCGTCGTTTTTGTTCAGGTGATTTGAGAGCAGGCTGATATACTCGCGCTGGCGTTTGCGGAGTTCCTCTTCATCGCCACGATATTGGCGCTGAAAGCGCAGGTAGGCCAGGTCGAGCTGCTTCTGCACCAGGCTTGGGACCGCGGAAGAAGAATCCGATGGAACATGGCTCGCGGCCGTCTCTTGCGGCCTCTCCGGGCTTTCTTCGTCGCTGGGGCGCGGGCGGCGCTTGGGCCGTGTTTTCATGTCATCGTCGTGCGCCGTCAGGTCTTCCTGGAGGTTTTCCAGCATTTCCTGGTGCATGGCGAGTTGCTCGGACAAGACGAGAAGGCGGGCTTTGAGTTCTTTCGATCCGGTTTCCAGAAGGCTGACCTGGTTGTGGAGCTGCTGGGCGGCCTCGGTATTGGTCATTAACTGGGAGTCGCGTTCGTCCATCCCGTGCCAAATGTCTTCCGCACGGCGGTCGATACTTTCATAGACCAGGCCGAGTTCCGTCCAGAGACGGCTGGTGTCCAGCCGCGCCGCGCTGATATCTGTATAGACATCGCGCTGCTTGACCGACATTTTGTTCATGCGGCCCGAAACGACACTGACGTTATCGACCATCTGGGCCAGGGACCGGGAGATGTCCTGGATATTTCCGGCGAGCTGCTCCATATTCAACTGAACATGGTGCAAGTGCTGCTGCACCAATGTATTCAGCCGTTTCTCTTCCGTTCCTTCCATCTTTGCCATGCCAAATGGCCTCGCCGGCCTGTCTTCCAGCAAGCGCAACCGCTCGCGCAACTGGTCCATTTCCCGGGCCATCATCTGCATCGCTTCCAGGTTTTCATAATTATAGACAGCCTGGGGAGCCGAAACCAGCTTGAGCAATCGGGCAAAGACGCGTTTGAGAAAGCTGAAGCGGACTCCGCCAGGCACCTTGTCCACCGCCTGGAATCGGCGCATTTCCGGCAGCGGGCCGCGCTCGAGCCGATGGAAGATCGAGCGGCGCACCTCGGGCATCCGTTCGTCGCGGAAAGAACTCTGCCGCTCGCTCAGCGAGAGGCCTTCTTTGCCCGCCTCCTCATCCTCGATAACTCGCTCGATGTTCTCTATGATTTCATTGGCGTTATAGTGGGCCATTTAAGGCGACTCCTTAAGCGATGGAACGCTGGCGATTTTCAAAATGGAGGGTTCGCTCCCTGGAGGCGTTTCGATAGTAAACAATCCCGTGCGTCCCGTGGCTTCATCCGGCAACTCGAAAAAAACCTGGGTGCCGGTGGCCTCCACGGGACTCATCGGATCTTCTCCGAGCGCCGGATAGATCAGGCGCCAAAGCTGCGATTCCCTCGGGAATTCTTCCGAATCCTCGATCGTAAACCGCAGGAACCGATGTCGGGGATGGAAAACAAAAGTGCCGCGACTGCGCAACGTGCGTTTCATGCCCTGGCCGGCTGGCACTGGGGGTCCAAAGCCCGAGACGTAGGGTGAGGGATTGTTTTCCTCCGCTGTCGATGGATCCGGAATCTGGGGGAATCGCACGTCCAGGGCCTCGCCGATGCTGGAGAGGTCGAATTCCACGGTTTTGATGTCCAACTCAGGTTTCAGGCGGAGAATTCCCGACCAATCGGGCTTTGCCTGGTGGTGGACCTTGAAAAAGGCGGCATTGTCGACCCACTCGTAGCAGGCCTGGAGATGCGTCTCGTCTTCATGGATGGCGATGGAGAGATTATACGTTCCGTATCCCAGGGCAACCGGCAGGGTAATCTCGACCTCCACGCTTTGTCCCGGCTTCATGGGGCCGAAATCCAGCTTCTTCAGGTTTGTGTTCGTTCCGTAAATGCTCAGCCCCAGGCGGTCTTTAATCAAAAAACCGATGCTTGGTTTGGAAACATGAGTCAGGAACGCCGCGCGGATGCGGATTTTCATCGTTTCTCCTGAATGAAAATCCTCCGTGGATGATCCGTCTTCGCGGCAAAGCTCGAGAGCGGTGATCAGGGCCTGGAAGGTGCCGTGGCGCTGAAGCCTCTCGGCGCTTCCCGGGCCTCCGCCTCCAGGCCGGCTGATCCGCATGGAAACGTTCCCCTGGCCCTTGGCTGCCAGCAGGGCATTGTATTCGGATAAAATGTCTTTTGGTGCTCCGCGGGATTGCACCTGGCCGCCTTCGAGGAGGATTGCCTCGTCGCAGAGTTGGGAAATCGCCGCGGGATCATGGCTCACAAAGAGAATCGTTGTCCCTTGGTCGCGGAACTTCTGGATTCGGTGGACGCATTTCTGGGCGAACCGGGCGTCGCCGACGGAGAGCGCCTCGTCGACAATCAGCACCTCGGGATTCACCGAAGCGGCGATGGAGAAACCCAGCCTGACCACCATCCCGGAGGAGTAAGTTCTTAACGGTTGGTCAATGAATCCTCCCAGCTCGGAAAACTCGATGATCTCCGGTTCCAGGGCCTGGATTTCTTCATGGCTCAGGCCGAGGAACTGGCCGTTGACATAGATATTCTGGCGTCCCGTGAAGTCGGGATGAAACCCGGTGCCGAGCTCCAGAAGGGCCGCAATGCGGCCAAAGATCTCGATCGATCCCGTCGTTGGAAGCAAGGTGCCCGTGATGAGTTTGAGGAGGGTGCTTTTTCCCGCGCCATTGGCTCCCACGATACCGATGGTGCGGCCCCGGGGAACCTCGAGATCGATGCCGTTGAGGGCAAAGAACTCTTCGTGGCGTTTGCCAAAATGGAGCCACTCCAGGATGAGGTCGGACGGCCGACGATAGAGCTTGAAGCGTTTGGAGACGTTTCGGAGAGAAATCATGCCTGGCCTGTCGCCGCGTGGTGGCGCCGGAATTGAATGACTCTTCTCTCTGGAAAGGGCTGAAGCGCAAGGAAAGAGGATCGTTGGGAGAGGCGGGCCTATTCCCGGTGCCCGTCGCGGGGCCAATTCCGCCGGCGCTCCTTTTCGTCGCGCCGGTCTCCCCCATATCTTTTGTTCTGGTAGACAATATCCACGTCCTTGCGGCGGTCCCTCTTGCGCCGGCGTTCACGGCCACTGCGCCTTTCAACGTCGGGCCACATTCCCGTGGGATCCCAGGGCAAATCCGGGTCCCAGGAAGGATCGTCTTTATCCACATCTTCCGGGTCGGGCGACGGCGCGGGAATCAAAGGCCCCTTGGGAAAGCCATTTTCGTCGACATCCTCATAGGGAGACGACTTGCCGCCCTGGGGATCTCCCGGCGAGGCCGCAGCCTCGACCGCCGGACTTTTTGGTGGCTCTTTGGAGGCCGGTATGGGCTGCCGGGTTTCCTCCTTAATCTTCTGGTCCCGCGAGACCTCACGGACTTCCGGAGGCTCCTTGTAATTCATGCTCGGCGGAGACTTCAGGGTTTGAGTCTCTTCTTCGGATTTTCTTTGAGGAGGCCTTGCCTCTTCCCTCGTTTCCTGAGTGAAATCGTCTGGTTTTTTGAGTTGGTCCCGGGAAACAGGACTTAACCCAAGACGGCGGCGCGTTTCATTGTCCCTCGACGTGGGGGAGGAAACCACATCAATTTGAAAATTCAACGGCCTGGCACCCACCAGTTCCATGAAGTGAGAGGTGCCATGACGTCGAAAATACTGAACGAGCGCGACGTATTGCTGCGCCGCGTCGCCTTCCACGGGGAGACGAAGCTTCTTGAGCAGGCGCACCATGCCCCCCGGCTTTTGCAACTCCTGATAGACGGCCTCGGCTACGTCGTGGCCGAACTCGCGGAAATAATTATGGATCGCCAGGCGCACATCAGAAGCCATGCCAATCGATTCCTTCTTTTTGAATCATTTGCCACATATCGACGGCAGACATTAACAGGATCGGATAATAAGTAAAGCAAAGAACGTAACTTTTTGGGAAAGACCAGTCGATGCAAGCAGATCCTCCGGAAAATCCGGATAGCTGTTGACCGCGTGCCCGATCAATTCGAAGGGGAAAGACAAACAGTTTGCGCACGGCGCCGAGTCGCCTGAAAAGACTCGAGATGGGAGTTGAGCCAGGCTCAAGGCCGCTGGCCAGCTTCATAATGACCCCGCTTCCCCTGATGAGACGATATGGAACAAATCTTTTCTCCGACATGGTGGTTTTCGTTCTTCGGGCCGGCTGCTCCCTGGTGGCTTTTCTGTGTCGCGGCCTCTTTGGTGAGCCTTCCCCTCTGCCTTCGTCTCTTTCGCGGTTTGGCGGACAAAGGCTCTGGGCTGGCGATCGGCGTTGGTCCCATCCTGACCACATTCATTGCCTGGGTCATGAGTCTTGGCTGGTTCACGGCGGGCGGCGGAGGCGCGGCTTTTCGCTTTGCTCTGCTTGTCCTGGCGGGCGGCCTGTTCGTTCTTCAAATTCTCTTTCGCAATCGAGGCTACTTGTCCGGCCCGGCCGCTATTGGGTTTCTAGCCGCGCCGATTCTGGTGGGGATTCTTGCAATTCTTCCCCTGCCCCACGGGCCCTTTTCCGCCTATCTGGCCCTGTTGTTGATCGGGGCGGCGTCCCTGGCTGCCTGGATTTCCGATCTGCCAAGGCTCCGTTTTCGCCTGCGGCAGGCGGCCGTTCCATTCCTCTTGGCCCAGCTTCTCTTCCTCATCGGATTCCTTTTTTTCGTCAATGTGCGCTCATACCTGCCCTGGGCCGCCTTCGATCTCAGCCTTTACCAGGCGGAGAAATGGGGAAACTTCACCCACTTGAATTCGATCATGCATTCGGGCTGGATGCCTCCGAAGGACATCTGGTTTCAGGGTGAGCCGATCAATTATTACTACGGCGGACATTTGCTGGTGGCGACCATTGCCAAGGCGACCGGAACGCCGGCAGAGATCGCCTTTAACCTGGGTCTGGCAACGGTCTTCGGGCTGACGCTGGCGCTCGGCTTCTCATTCATTCTCTCCCTGGTTCATCTGACGACGCGAAAAATCCGCCTCCCGCTGGGTTCCATCTGGCATTCTGGTATGGCCTGGGGGCTGTTCGGGTGCCTCGCCATTGCGGCCTTTGGAAACCTGGATCCCTGGCGGCAACTGATGACGCGGGATATGGATTATGGTGTCAAAATCCGCTATGTCCGAGCGCAGGAAAAGAAAGCGGAAGAGTGGAAGCTTCGAAACGGCATCGCGCCGCGGCGAATTCTCCAGTTGGTGTCCCTCACCGGGGGCATGGGCCCCGCAGGGCAGCCCCAGGGCGTGCTCAATGAATTGTCGCGGCTGGAAGCGGAGCTTGAGGATGTGCCTCGGGAACTCGAGCGCATGGCCTCCGAAACGGAAGAGCGTATCGAGGAAGTGGCAGGCGAGCCCGGGGAAAGGCTGAGCCGCCAGGAGCAGGATTCTCTCTATACGCTGATTTTTTCCGGCAAGAACGAAAAAGTTCTCAACGATCAAAACGCCGCGAATACGATCGAGTTGCAGGAAGACCTTTTCCGTCTGATCGTTCATGATGAGCTGGAAGAAATTCCCGAGCGGCTTCGAGCTCTTGCCGAAGGCCATCGCGATCCGACGCCAATCCTCGAAGAATTGGAATCGATCATTCGCCAGCGCATGGAAGCCGCGATGGACTCCGAGGGCCTGGCGTCGCTCGAGAACCGCGTGTGGGATGACGAGTATGAGTCGGCGATCAACCACGTGTTCAACGCGCAGCCTTCCCTGGTGCAGCTTCGCCTCGAGCAAGCACGCAGCGAAGAATCTTTTGCGCAAGTGGCTCGTCTTCTCGCGGATTTGTCAAAGGCGGCCGATCAATTCACCGGCCAGCGAAACAGCCAGCAGGCTGCCCTTTTGGCCGACCTTCGCCGTGCCCAGGAAGCGTTCCAGTTCAACGTGAATCAAATCGTGCTGGAATACTTTGACGGCGAGTTGCCCGAAATTCGCAGAAATCCAACGATCGACCAGATTCAGTTCTCGCCACAGAACATCGCCTATGTGAATTTCTGGGATTCCAGCCGCATCATTAAGGGGACCCCGCCGGGTGTCAAAGAGGCCGGCACAATCACCGAATTCCCTTACTTCAGCGCGATTCTTGGCGATTTGCACCCCCATCATATGGCAATTCCTTACGCGCTCCTCGCGCTCAGCGCCTGCCTTTCCTTCCTGAGAAAGAACTCGCGCCTCAAGCGGGGAGATTTTGAGTTCTTCCGGCGAAGCTGGCCCGAACTGCTCGCCATGGCCTTCTTTATCGGCGCCGTTTTTCCCGTGAATATCTGGGACGCGGTGGTGCTGGCGCCTCTCTATGGGCTCGTCATCATCATCGCTCGAAAGGGAGTACGGCCATCCGATCTCTGGACCTGGGTGGGATTTGCCGGGTTCATCGTTTTGCTTTCCCTGATTGTGGGGCTCCTCTATAACTCCATTCCCTACGTGACGCCGCTCTTCCAGAACTACAAATTCTTTCTTCTCGCCGTCTTGATTCTTGCCGCCGGTATACCCGCGGGGCCTGTCTTCTTCAGCAGCCGTTTCCGCTGGCTGCCCGCAACAATCGCTTCGCTGCTGGCCTGCCTGGTGATCCTCGCAGCGCCTTTCTTCGCGGCGGGCCGCGGAGGGCCGAATCCCCAGCCCGCCTTTGCCATCGCTTTCCGGGATTTGCTCTTCTTCGTCATTCTTTCCGGTGTTTCAGCGATGTGGACTTTGCCACGCGCCTCGCAGACGTCCAACTGGTGGTATAGCGCGGGCGGCGTCTATGCGCTTGTCGGCGGCCTCTCGTTATTCTTCATCCTCCCGTTCAAGTTCTTCTTCCAGTCTCCGCTCCTGCCGGAAAAAACCATGTTCTACGACATCATGCCGCCCTTTCTGTCCTGGGACTTGACCCTGGGCGCGTCCAATTTCTGGCGCGCTTTCTGGATGGCTTCGCCGATCAATCCGTTTCCCCAGGGGCTTCGCACGGATCTGCGCGACTTCATTGTCCACTGGGGCGTTTTTCTGATTCCGATTGTTGTATTGATCGCAGGCCGATTCTTCCGCGCGGGCCGGAAACAGCCGCCTGGTTTCTCCTTCATGGTGGGAATGATCGCTGTTGCCATCGCCGCGCTGGCGCGGAATTACCTTGGCTATTGGGTCGGGGCCTTCTCTCTCGGTTTCATGGTTCTCTCTCTCTATTACGCCTTCGCCTTCCGGCGCCGCGCCGAGGGCCCCATCTGGGCCTTTCTCGCGGTGGCTTTTTTCTGGACCTGGTTTGTGGAAGCGCTGCACTTCGATGACGATTACGGCGGCAACTACGAACGCTATAATACGCCCTTCAAAATCTATTATCCCCTCTGGGCCATTTTTGCCGGCGGAATGGTCGTCTCTGTACGCGAACTGCTCGGGCGGTTCCGCGTGCGCTTCCGCTCTCCCAAGGAAGTGCTCTTCAGCACGGAACTCTGGCTCCTGATTATCCTCGGTGGGATCGGCGTGCCCATGCTGCTGCAGCAAGTCTTACCGGAGTGGATGGCCCAGACGTGGTTTATCCTCTTTATGATCGCAACCGCCGCCGTCGTCTTGTCCTTCATCATGTATGAAGAGAAGAAGAGCGGTGGGCGCCTCATCCGCGCGCTTGCTTCGGGAGTCAGCCGCATCATCAGCCACTGGCCCGCGGCTGCCGCGGCGCTGGTTCTTCTCTTTGTCGGCCTCTACTATCCATATGCGTCCACGGCCACCCGCACCCGGGGCTTCTTTACCTGGCCCATTGCTGATACACCGGAAGCCCGGTCGACCCAGCGAAATCTTTACATGGTGCGCACCCTCGACGCGCTGGACCACCTGAAGGAATTCCCGCGCTATCGCCAGGACTACAAGGCGATGGTCTGGGCCCAGGACAATCTCGATGCAGAGGCGCGTATCCTCGAACGCGCCGGTGAAAACGCCTATACACACGTCGGTCGCATGTCCACTGGCACCGGACTGGAAACCATCATTGGATGGAAACACCACCAGCATCAGTGGCGCGGCCGGGCCATCAGCGCTCCCGTGGAAATGCGCGAGTGGTATTACGAGAATATAGACACCTTGACGGACTTGAAGGGGCGGTTCGCCTCGATCATGGGCGGCCCGCCGAAAGACTTCTCTCCGGAGGAAGAACAGGTCCTCTACGACATGAGCCGCGAGGAGCGGAAAAACATCCTGCTGGCGTGGTATCCCGCCTCCACCGATGAGCAGCTTGGCCAGATGCAGGAAGCGATCGAGCAGGCGGACCGGCTGCCGCGTCTCCAGCCCCTCCTCGTTCGCATCGTCGGCGAATTCGAGGGCCGGATCGAAGAACGGACGGAACGGGCGCTTCGCCTCGCCGAAGGCGATGGCCGCATGGAGATTCTTCGCCAGATTTTTCCCGAGGCGACACTGACAGAGCTGTACCGCATGTCGGACACGATCGATCGGCAGAGCGTCTCCATGAATGCTCTCATGGCGAAGATGCTGGAAGACGCCCAGGCGATGTATACAGTCACCGATCTGGAATCCGCAAAGGAGCTATACGGCTTCTATGGCATTGATTACGTGATCGAAGGCCAGCTTGAGCGGGTGTTCTTCCAGGAACAAACGAACGGAGGGGCGGACGATCTGAGGGCCAGGCTGGAGGAATGGGGCTTCGAAGAGGTCTACGATTCTTCGTCGGAAGAGTCGATCCTGCCCAGCGAGCGGTCCGTGGATCAGCCGACGCGGATTTACCGTGTTCCCGCGGATTTTGAGTATCAGCCAGGCGGAGGACAGGTGCCATGAGTTCCGCCGCGGGCTCCCTCAAAGAATTCTGCGACGATCCGTTCCAGCGGCGCGTTCGCATCGTGATTTTCTTCGGGCTTTTCGCTCTCTGCGCTTTCGTGCGTCTTTGGGACCTCGACTTGAAGACGATGATGCACGACGAACTGCTGTTCACCAACTACACTTACTACGACCTTTACCAAAACGTCAGTTACCGCTATCAGCCGATCCTCCATGGGCCGCTGATGCTGCATATACAAAACATCGTGTTCCATCTTTTTGGTGATTCGAATTACACGGTTCGGCTCGGTGCGGCGTTGCTCGGAGTCTTCGGGTTCTTCTGGATTTGGAAACTCCGCTACTGGCTCGGCGAAGCGGGCACCTGGTTCGCCCTGGGGTTCTATGCGATCGCGCCGGGCATCTCTTTCTTCCACCGCTTCTTCCACCAGGATTCGCTCTACCTGTTCAACTCTCTCTGGATCATTGCGAGCCTCGCCAACTGGTGGCGAACCCGCGATGGCCGCTGGGCCGCTTCCTCGGTGATCGGCGCGGCGGCATTGTTTAACACCAAGGCAAGCGCGGTTTTCATCTACTTCACGATCGGAACGTTCGTGCTCCTGGTCGTGATCCACGACCTGGTGGCGTATTTTCTGGAAGGAAAGGATGCCAGGCGCGCCAATCTCCTCGAGAAAATTCCCCGGTTCCCCGCCTCCCCCTGGATCATGGTGCTTGCCGCAGGCGGCGCGACATTGGTGCTGACCCAGGTTTTCGAAGGCTTGCGCCTGAGCTTGACGAGCTCGGAGCGGCAACTCCTCGGCCACGACTGGGCGCTGCGCGACGTGCGATCGATTCCCTTGGCGCTCGGGTGGACCGAGCTGTCTCCCCAGGCGGCCCGGGAAGCGGGCGCGGCAGCGAGCGGCATGTTCTGGCGCCTGTTTTACGCGGCTTTGTTCATTGGGACATTGATCGCCGGTTTCGTCCTGAAAGTCGCCGTCGATCATCGCATAGGCCGGACCGAGTTCCTTCCATCCATTTGGAAGCGCATATACGATGCGAGATACTACCTGCTCGGAGCACTTGCTTTCTCCGCCGCCTTTTATCTGGCGATCTATACGACGTTTTTCAAGTTCGAGATCGGGTTCTTCGAAATCTATCAGGATACCTGGGCCTACTGGGGCGGCCAGCATGAGCTCGGCCGCATCCAGGGCCCCTTTCACCAGCACATGCTCAACATTCTGGTTTACGAGCTGCCCGCTGCGTTAATCGTCCTGACGGCGTGGATCATCGGCCTTTTCCGGGTGAAATGGTCGCACACCACCGGCGTAGCGTTCCTCCTGATGATTGTTGCCGTGGGAGCATTCCACAAGCTCCTCTTCAGCGGCCTTCAGGTGCAAACACCAGGGCGCGGTATCGTGGACGCCGACGTGAATTACCTGAAATACATCTTCTTTGCGGGACTGGCCTGCGGAGTGGTGACTTTACTGCTTCCCAGGGCCGGGCGCGTTCTGCTGCCCGCGTCGCTTGCGGCTCTCGTGATTTTTTCCATTGGATACTTTGTCCGTCCATGGTGGCAAACACTGATGGACAGCAAAGTCTATCGCGATGGGGATAAGGTGGAGATGATGGGCGGCCATGTGACGCTCGAACGCCTGATGGAGGTCGAATTTAATTTCGACGGCGGAACATCGCTGGCGATTGTTCTGGTCCTGATATTCTTTGCCACGATCTATACATGGTACGCGCTCCAGCGCGGCGAGCGGTTCCACGCTTTCCTCGTCTGGTGGTTTGTCACGATGCTGGGATCCGCCAGCTACGCCCGGGAGGCCGTCCCCCAGGTCGGCATCCACGCCATGATGCCGGTCATTCTCCTCGCGGCCAGCTACTTCAACCGATTCGTGGCCTCCAATCCCCAACCCATGCTCAGGCGCGGCGTCTATATCGGTATGGCGGTTCTGGCGCTTTGGAATGTGAAGGCATGCTTCAATCTGAATTTTGAAAACCCCAGCGATCCGCGCGAACGCATGGTCTATGGACCGAGCAACCCCGACGTGAAATCCCACATGATGTTTGTGCGCGACTATACAAAGATCGCTTCGCTCCGCATGGAGGGGGGCACGCCTTACGCCTATCAGAATTACAACGATGCCGAGCGCCACAAGGACGTCCAGATTTTCATTAAGCCCTTGGACCAGGTTTCCTGGCCGGCGAAATGGTATTTCCGCGACATCGCCTATGAAGAAGGTTCCGATCCAAGCCGGGCCATTGAGGAAGAATACGACTTCCTTTTCCTGGCCGTGGAGGATCGGAACAAGTATCCGCAACTCGAAGAAGAATACCGCATTCTCCGCGGACGCGGCACCACCTTCTGGACGCCGAATCGCATCAGCACGGTTTCCCTCTTGAATATCTGGAAGGAGTTCATCCCGGGCCACTATCTGGATTCTTCCCCGGAGGCTTCCCAGGCCTTCGAAGCCAAACAGGACTGGGGGCGTATCTGGCGCTATCTCATTCTGCGCGAGACCTTCGAGGGCACGGGCCGGACGGTTCCATCCATCAGCAGCTTTGAATATATCTTCTGCTTCCGCAAAGACCTTTACTGAGCCGGATCATGGAGAAGAGGCAAATCCACCCCCAGCCCGGATGGCGGACCCAGGAGGTCTGGCGCTGGGCCCTGCTCGCCTCGATTTTCTTCATTTGCTGCCTCCTTCGGCTGATGAATCTCGAGTGGAAAGCGATCATGCACGACGAAGGCCTCTTCGTCTACTATACGCATTTCCAGCTCTACGAATCCTGGTCCTACCAATACTTGCCGATCCTTCATGGCCCGGCGATGCTTCACCTCCAGGCGCTCATCTTTCACCTGTTTGGCTCTACCACCTTCACGATGCGGCTGGGTTGTGCGTTACTGGGTATCGGCGGGTTCTTCTGGATATACGGGCTCCGGCCCTGGCTGGGCCGCGTTGGAACCTGGATTGCGCTGGCGTTCTATACAGTTTCGCCGGGTATTCTGTATTATCAGCGCTTTTTCCGCAACGATGCGCTCTATCTGTTCACCACGCTCTGGATTGTGACCAGTCTCGCCTGGTGGTGGCGCTCCCGCCGTCCCGCCTGGCTCGCCAGCGCCTTCATTGGCTGCGTGGTCCTCTTCACCAACAAGGAAAGCAGCCTCTTTCTCTATTTTTCCATTTTCACTTTTTTCATTCTGCTGCTTCTGCAGGATCTGCTCGCGGGCCTTTTCGAGGGCAAGGCCAGGCCGGATCATCAAGGCCGGTTGCCGCGATTTCCCAATCCGGTTTGGCCCGCGCTGATCACCTGGACGGTTATCCTTCTCATTATCACGCAAGTGTTTGAAGGCCTGGAATACGATGATGATGTGGTGCGAGCCATCGGCCACGACTGGGTGTTGAAAGACATCCGCTCGGTCCCTCTCGCTTTAGGTTGGATGCAAATCGGTCCCCAGGACGCTCCGGATGCAGGGCCTGCGCTTCGATCCGGCCAATTCTGGCGTGCTTTGTATATCGGTCTGTTTCTCGGCCTCTGCGGGGTCTTCTCTCTCTTCCGCTGGGCCGTGCGCCATCGCGTGGGAGCTCGCCAGCTCACCGCCGCGTTCTGGAACCGAACCTTCGAGGCGCGCTGGCATGTGCTGGGAGCCGGGTCCTTCGGCCTCTTTCTCTATCTTTGGCTCTTCACCACCGGTTTCCAGCATCCCATGGGCTTTTTCGAGATATACGAGAAGACCTGGTCCTACTGGGGCGGACAGCACGAGTGGGGGCGCATCGGCGGCCCGTTTCACCAGCACCTGTTGAATATGCTGCTCTACGAGCTTCCGGCGGTGCTCCTGGTCACAGCCGCGTGGTTCGGCGGGCTCTTTCGCCTGCCTTCCCGCCGGATCCTCGGAATCGCCTTTTTTCTGATGCTCATCGCCGTGGCGGGCTTTCATCACATGATGTTCTCCGGCCTCCAGATCGAGCCGCTTCCCGGCGCAAGCCTGGTTGCTGTGAACGTCCCCTTTCTCAAGAAACTGATCCTTTATGGCGCATTGATCGGAGCCGCGATTCTGGTTCTTCCCCGGTCCGCGAGGGTTCTCGTCCCGCTGGGGTTCTTCGGGCTCGTTGGGTATGCGATCGCTTTCTTTAACAGCGAGGCCTGGCATGGCGTCTTGCGGCGGCCGCTCTTTCGTGAGGGCAAGCCCGTGGAGCTGTCAAATCAGCATGTCAACCTCTGGGAGATGATGGAAATCCAGTTCAATTTTGACGGCGGCGCTTCTCTCGGCATTGTCTTGGTTTTGATTTTCTTTGCCACTGTCTATACGTGGCTCGAGCTTTCCCGCGGCCGCCGATTCCGGGCCTTTCTCATCTGGTGGACCGTCACCGCGACGGGAGCCGCCAGCTACGCCCGCGAGGCTGTTCCCCAGGTTGGCATCCATGCCATGCTGCCGTTGATTCTCCTCGCGGCGAGCTATGCGGACGAGTTCCTGCTCCGCCTCCGGGGGAGAGGGCCCCGTTTGATTTTCGCCGGTTTTCTTGGCTTTCTGCTTTTGTGGAATGCGAAGGCCGCGATCAACCTCAACTTCTACAATGCCGATGATCCGCGCGAGCGCATGGTCTATGGCCCGATTCCCCGCGACCTGGCCGAGCACAGCCAATTCGTTCTCGACTATCGGGAAATCGCTCCCATTCGTATGGAAAACGGAGTGCCGGCCTGGCACCTTCACAACAACGATCCCACACGGGAAAAGGATCTGCGGGTCGGCGTGGCCACCGATCCGGTGGTCTGGGCGGTGCGCTGGTATCTGCGCGAGGTGGAATGGCACGAAGCCAAGGATCCCACGCAATTCGTTGATCAGGATTATGAATTCCTTTTCGTGAAGCAAAGCCACCTGCGCGGTGTTCCCGAAATCGAAGAGAAATACCACACCTTCGTGGGCTCCGCGATCCGCTTCTGGCAGCCACGGTCGCTGGAGAATCAGCGCATGGTCGATATCTGGAAGATGCTGATTCCTGGCCACTATCTCGATTCATCGCCACAGGCCGGACAGGCGTACGAAGCGAAACAGGAATGGCGGCGGATTTGGCGCTACCTCATCCTGCGCGAGGTCTGGGGGGGCGCGTCGGGAACCCAATATGTCTTTTGTGTTCGCAAGGACCTTTATTAGTTCTCACGTGCGAAAGAGCACCTGCTCGCGCCGGAACATCCAAACACAAAAGGCGAGGCACAAGGCCGTGAGCGCTCCGCAGGAGAGAAGAGTCAAAGCGTAGTATCCCCAGTTGGGATCGCCCTTGAGGAAATCACGGGACAACAGGCTGACGTTTACAAGAGGCACAAGGGCGAGCTTCCAGCTCATCTCCAACCCTGGAATCAGGCCCGCGCTGGCGGGAACGATAAAGACAATCGGCAGCGGCGAGAGATAGTTCTGAGCCTCCTTGAAAGTCCGCGCATAGATTGATACCGCCAGGAAAAGTCCGGAAAAAGCCGCGGCAGGTGGCAGCGCCAGCAGCAGCACGGCGATCAAGGCGGACATGTCGACCTGTATATCCAACTGCTCGAGTAGGACATCCGGCACCGCGAAAGCGACACAGACCGTCATCGAGGCGACGCCAAGAATCGCCGCGGTCAGCGATGTGGTCAGGATCAGGAAAAACTTCCCGAGGGCGATCTCCGTGCGCGAAACAGGAGAAAGAAGCAAAGTCTCCAGCGTGCCGCGTTCTTTTTCTCCTGCCCCAAGATCAATGGACGGATAGATTCCTCCGAGAAATGCAAAGACCACGATCAGGTAGGGGAGCATTCCGCCAATTTGCGCGAGCGCGATTTTCGATGTGGAGGCGAGATTGGTACCGCTTTTCAATTTCACGGGATGAAGGAAGCTTCGCGACAACCCTTTCTCTTCGAGGCGCCCGGAAACAATCGATTCCCCCGCCCGATTGAGCACCGTTCCGACGCGGCTGTTCGCTTCGCTCGACAGCGGGATTGTGGAGTCGTGAAAAAAAGCGCCTTCCAATTGGGCGCTTTCCTTTCCTTCCAATGCCCGCGGCCCCTGGGGAAGAGAGAGGTACCCATGGATCTTCTTCTCCCGGATTGCCGTATAGACGCCGCGGCCATTCTCCATATCCACCAGGGCTTCCGGCAACTCCTCTTGCTGGTATTTGGGCAGCGGGTCCAGCTCTGCCGGGTCCACAAATTCCACCAGCCCCAGGCCCCGGACCGTTACCCGATAGAAGTCAAAAATGTCTCTCGATAAATCTTCAAAATCGCCGGCGCTCCGGGCCGATTGGGGGAGGCTGCTCATGTCCAAACCCTCCAGCTCCCGCACGTCTTCCAGGCTGGCTTCCTCCAATGCCTCTCCTGCCTGGCTGCCTAATTGGCGCGCCCATTCCGCGTAGGACTCCGGGGTCTCGAAAACATCCTTTGGCACCTGGTTGAGTAAATCGCGAGCGAGGCCGTCGCGCACCATGACATCAACCAGCGGTGACCTGGCGACTTTCAGCGCGCCACCGATCTTTGATTTCCGGAAATGCGTGTGGGCCATCTCGCGATAATGTTCCCGGGTTTGCGCATCCGCCGCGATGATGACTTCCTGGGTGGCGTTTCGCTTTACAATGCCCAGGGCGACCTCCATCCCAACGAAAAGCAAGGCAGGCATCATCACGGTCGGAAGAAGCAGCATGAATACCAGCGTCTTGCGATCGCGCAGGGTATCCAACAATTCCTTCCGGTAAATCGTCCAGACTCGATTCACTTCTCCGCCTCCTCGACCAGGTGGATAAAGGCATCTTCGAAATGGCCCGGGTGTACTTTGCGCAGGTCTTCGAGCGTTCCTTCAAAAAGCATTTTTCCCTGATGAATGATTCCTACGTGATCGCAAAGGCGCTCGACTTCCGACATGATATGCGTGGAAAGCAAAACCGTTTTTCCGTCTTCCCGGGACTTGCGGATGAAATCGATGATGCTGCGGCTTGTAATGACATCCAGTCCCGCCGTTGGCTCGTCGAGGATGATCACGGGAGGCTCGTGGAGAATGCTTCGGGCAATATTCGTCTTCTGCTTCATTCCCGTCGAAAGCTTGTCGCAGGGGCGATCGAGAAAATCCATGTCGAAGGTCTCGGCGAGTGCCTCCGTTCGCTCGGCGATCCGTTTCCTGCTCATGCCGTGGAGCGAGCCAAAGTAGCGCAGCACCTCCCGCGGTGTCAGCCTCCCATAGAGGCCCGTATTGGCCGCAAGGAATCCGATTGTGGCGCGCACCTTTGCTGAATCGGAGAGGAGATCATGGCCGAGCACCTTGCCCGATCCGGAACTCGGCTTGAGCGCCGTCGAGATCATGCGCAGGGCGGTTGTCTTGCCTGCTCCGTTGGGGCCGAGGAGGCCGAAGATCTCGCCTGGACGGCAGCAGAGATTGAGGCGGTCGACCGCATGAAAGGCGCCCCGTTTGCGGTCCTTGAAGGTCTTGGTTAAATCCGTGGTTTCAATCACGCCGGCATTCGTCCTCGAGGTGGTAGAGAGGGGAAATTCAATCGACTGCCCCGAAGCGATCAAATGGAGAATAGCGGAACACCACATTGCCGTTAATTAATTCGCGGGCAACAGGACCAAACTCCTCGCTGTCATAGCTCTTCTCGCGGTTGTCGCCGAGAACGAAATAATGATCCTCGGGAAGCCGGTAGAAGAAATCCGCATTGTCCGAATCAAGATAGGGGTCCAGGCCCGGTGGGGGGGAAGGCTCGCCGTTGACGTGGAAGACTCCATTCCGCCAGGAGATACGATCGCCCGGTATGGCAACGATTCGCTTGACCAGATCGGAGCCCTCGTCATCCGGGGATTCCAGGGTGACGATTTCTCCTCGTTCCAGATCGTCCGAGGAACTGTTGACCACGATCAGCCGGTCGCCCACCTGAATTGTCGGCTCCATGGATCCACTGCCGACTTCCGTGGCGCGAAACGTTCCGCGCATGAAAAGCGCCCAGACCACTCCGAGCACAAGAAAGGCGGCCGCGGAAACGGCCAGCCGGAAGGGGCTGATTCGCTTTCGGGCCGGTTTTCCCGTTCCGACTTCACGGAATAGGTTGTCTCGAACAGAATGTGAATCAACCGAAGGCATCGGCTTTTCCGTGGTGAGATATTGAGCAGTCCCGCGCGCTCCATGAGAGAAATCGGTGCCAGCGTCCCGTTCGCAACAGGGTCAAATCTCCTTGATGGATCGAAAGAACACCCGGGGATGAGTTGCGTCACGCCCTTCAGAGGGCGGGATCTGCGCCACCCAGCCGGAAGGATCAATTTCGAAGACCACGGGCCGGTCGGTGGTTGAGAGGCGGATGACTTTCTCATCTCCCTCGCCGAGCATCTCCGTGCCGCGCAGGGACTTTCCTTCCGTGGCCAGCACCCAGGGCACTTTCATCAAGCCCGTGCCTTGATTCGCCAGCGTCACTTCCGTGCGGTATTCCAGCGCGCGGGTCTCCGGGTCCTCCATCAGCACCGCCTGAGCCTTCCGTATGGTGAATTCTGGCAGCGCCCCCTCGAAAAGCCACTGATGAAAGAATCCTTCCAGGGAATAGCCAGCCTCTTCTTCCAGGGCCTTCCGGTAGGCATCCAACGTTAATTCCTCTCCCCGCCTGTCTTGAATCAAGTTGTATATCGCCCGCCGGTAGGCCAGGTCGCCTATCATTCCGCGAAGCATGTGGTGGAACGCCAGCAACCGGTCCTGGGGAACCTCGCCATCTTCTTCAGAGCGAAGCTCTTCGAAAGCGGGGCCCTTCCAACCTTCCACGTTCCCCTTTTTGATATCGAAAGGATACCCGCGGCCTTTCGCCATGTCCCATGGAATCAAAACGTATTCCTGCCTGCTGCGTTCGATTGCGCCAAAGCGCCCCTCGGCCAAAGCGTGCTGATGGAGGTAGGTGATGAGCCCGTCCCGCAGAAGTTCGGGAAACTCGAACCCCGCGAAGTTTTTCAGTATGATTTCCCGGATCATTCCTTCCTGATAAGGCCCGAACGCTTGCTGGAACTGCCGGCTCGTGTCCCGTTGGTAATCGCCGTAATTCGGGAGAAGGGCTTCGAACAGATCGAGCTGGGCCGAGGGCATGGCGAGCCGGTCGCTTGGGTTTTGTTCGGGAACTTCGTAGAGAACCACAGTTTCCGCCGTCTCGCCGAACAGGCGGCTGAGGCGTTCGAGCTGGGCTGCCCAGATCAGGTGGAGGCTTTGGGCAAGAGTTTCGCGCGAAGGGAGAAGGAGAAACTCGACCGGCAGCAGGTCTTCTTGATCTGTCGTCACGGAAATCAAATCCGCCGCGATCAGCCGGTCCGGCGACCCCTGGCGGGGCTGGCGGATTTCGATGCGCCCATCGCCGGTTTCTCGTATCCCGGCTCCTCCGGAAACCCAGTTCAGGGGAGATACGTTGGGGGCATTCACGCGGTATGGCGCACGCTGGACTTGATCGTCGAGGGTCTGGGTGTCGAAGGAGAGCGATGCGCTTTCCCCGAACCAGGGCCCAAGAGCCGCAAACCGATAGAATCGGGGGTGATGGGCGCGTTCCCAAAGCCGGTCACCGGCCTTGGTCGGCTCGACCTGGACGGACACCCCGCGATTTTCCCCCGGCATCAGGGGGGGATCGAAAAGAAAGAGCGAATAAGGAACTCCCTTGCCGAAATAATCATCCAGATATTCGGCCCCCTCGACCGACTTGACGTCCATGGCTTCACCAAATGTAAAAACGGCGGCCTGCTGGGAAGCATCCCCGGATGGGGATATCCGCATTTCAACGGTGATCTGACGTCCCTCGCCGCCTGGCAGGCGAATCGTCCTCTGCTGAATCCTGGCGGAAGGGATTTGCGAGGCGTAAACATTTTGCGGTTTTCCCAGGCCGGCCCAATCGATCTCTCTGGGCTGGGCCGCTGCCAGGAGAATCACCTCGCGGCTCGCCGCTACTCCCGCGGCAACGAGAATCAGCGCGCCCAATGCCGTGACGGGCCGCCAGGACCTGATCTGGAGAAAAAGCCGGCGCAGAAAAACCCGGAGCCAGGGAATATCGAGATGCCAAAAGGGGCGCTTGCGGATCGACGTATCCGGACGCACCGGCAAGGAGAGCGCTGCGCATCCGGCAAGGAGCGCCGCATAGCCATAGCAAATAAGGCCTTCGCGCCAAAGTGTCTCGGCGGGGACGAGGATCCCCAGGGACGCGCTGGCGAATTCGAAGACTTCCAGGATTGGCGCCAGGGAGAGGCGATAATAAAGAAGCGGAGCAACGAGAACGGCGCCGAGACCCAGCGCCGCGAGGTCGTTCCGAAAAAAAGCGCGGGAGAGCTGGCCCGCGGCCGCTCCCGCCAGGACCAACGGGCAGCACCCAGCCAGGAGAAAGATCCCGTTGGGCAGCCAGAGCACCTGGTAATCCGCCCGCCAGGCGCCGACCGCCGCCCAGTAAGCGAGCATGGCGGCGAGGGGGAGACAGGCTGTCGCTGTGGCGGCGATTCGCGCAAGAGTCCACGTGGCCGGCGAATTGAGCCGCCCCCGGAGGAACCGCGCCGCCCGGTGGCGCTCCCATTGGCCGAGTGCATTTGTCCCAAGGACCACGGCGGCGAAAGTAAAAAGCAGCGCCAGCAACACAACACCCTGTTCCGCACCGGGAAACCACACCAGGGAGCCGTTGCCAAAGGCTCCCTGGCGCCCGAACCAATAAGCTCCCACAAGCGAAAGAAGCACAAGGGAGCGCCAGCGGCGCCCGCGCAAGATGCGCAAAAACTCGATCCACCAGAGGGAGAACGGGCGCGGAAAGGACCGCGAGAGGACGGCCGGGAGGGGTTCTGGTTGACTCAAATGAGACGACTCCTGGGAACCTGCGGGGAAGAGAGATTGTCTCTTATCCGATACTGTTTCGCCAAGCAGCGGGCAGGCCAATGAGAAAACAGCCGATTTCCTGGCTCGTCGGCAAGGAATGTCTTTCCCCCGATGACATAGGACTTGCCCTGCTCTCCGGCCAAATTTACGTTTTGGGCAGTCTCATTTGCATTGGCGTTTGGAGACGGGTGTCTCACTGTGTTCATTCAACTTAATTTGCCTTTATCAACAGCGAGGATTCGCATGATCCGCAAACCGTTCTTGCTCGGAATATCCGCATTCGCGGCGGCGGCCGCCATGATGGCGCCGGCGGCTGCAGAAACTTCCGCCTTTCCACTTTCGGACAGCTTCGAGTCAGCTTCCACCGAGGGCTTGCCGAATTGGATGCAAGCGGCTTCCGATATGGCCGCCGTGCATTACTCTCCGGATCTCACCGAGGCGGAAATCCTTCAACGTGTACGCTCTGACGCGGAGACACTGGGGGTCCCCCTGGTTCGCACCTTTATCGTCGGCCGTATTGCCGTCATGGAAGCCTCTCCCGGTGAAATGCGAAACCTCCTCGCATCAGCGGAAGGCATTCCGGCCGTTGCCGTTTCTTCTGTCTATCACCCCGCCGGGGTCAAACATACGGAACGCCTCTTTGCCTATACAAGCCGGGCGATGCTGACTTTTCTCCCGACGACGACCGAGGCGGAGAAGGAAGCGTTCTATCGCGAGAATGGATTTGATCGCCTGAAGGAGCTTCCCTCGGGCAAGGTGATGGTCGAAACCAATCAGCAGCCCGGCTACGAGATGACCCGGTTTACTGAACAATTGGCGGCCCATTCGCCCCTGCTCGAAAATGCTCAGTTCGACATGGCGGTGAGCGCCGAGACGACCCTGGCCTCTGACTCCGTCATTATCCAGGATGACTTCTTCGACCTTCAGTGGTATCTCGATAACCGCCGCAGCAATTCCAACTTCCAGGAAGGGGAGCCCGACGAGGATATCGACGCCCCCCGCGCGTGGATGGCGAACCGCCGCGCTGGCGCGCCATTCACTTTTGGCAGCCCGAATGTTGTGGTTGGCGTGCTGGATACAGGCATCCAGGTCGGCCACGAGGACCTGGCCGCGAATATCGACCCGCGTGGCGGCTTTGACGGCGTTGATGGCGGGGCGCCCCGCCCGGTCGATACCCTCATTGGCGCCCACGGGACGGTGATGTCTGGCATTGTGGCCGCCGACCAGAACGACCGCGGCATTGTCGGCGTCGGGCCGGACCTGCGGATCTATCCCATCCGTGTTCTCGGTGACGACTATGCGCTGAACCCCCGCGACGTCGAGCAGACCTTTTTCGGAGCGGCCCAGTCCGCGACGACTCTCAGTATCGTTTCTGGCGTCCAGACATCGGTTTTCGAAGGAATCGATGTCAATCTCCACTCCTATACGCTCGGCATCCCCGATGTCAGCGAGGCTGGAGATATTGAAACCGCACTTCGCGAGTCTTTCGAATCGGGACGCGGAGGACTTGGAACGACCAATATCGCCGCAGCGGGCAACTATTACTCCCAGGTGGAGTATCCCGCTTCCTCCTTCTGGACCATCGCCGTCGGCAGCCAAAGCATCCAGGGCAATGTCGTTGACCAGTCCAACTGGGGGGGCGTTGGCGTTGACTTTGTCATGCCCAGCCACAGCCCGCGCGGCGGAGGCACGGGCGTTC
>CAYFUR010000061.1:0-21338 GCA_964346275.1 uncultured Candidatus Sumerlaeota bacterium | reverse complement strand
TCCGGCGCCGGTTCCGCCGGTGATCCGGGCCAACTCCGCCGCCGCGGTGGACGGCTGGAAGCTTTACTGAATCTTGCCGCGAAGACACGCCCCGGCGTGTGGCAAATAGGGAGAGCGGCCGGAGGGGGCTGCTCTCCCTATCTTTTTCTCCCGGTGGATCGACACGTTCTCCGCCGCTAGAAGATTTCCTCCATGCGGTTCCAGAGCGCCTTGGCGATGGGCTGGGCCGTGCGGCGGCTGCCCGCTTCGTCGCACTTCATCGCCCGGCCGTCGCGCAGCGCCCACTTCCCGTCGACGGTGACGTGGCGGACATGGCGCGCCTCGATCCCGAACAGCAAATGCCCCGCGAGGTTGCGCGTTTCCAGCGGCGTGGAGGGGACGTAATCCGTCACCACGACATCGGCGGCGGCCCCTTCCTCCAGCTTGCCCAGGGTGATGCCCAGGGCCTGGGACGCGCGGCGGGCGCCCTGGGCCAGCAGATCGGTGACCTGGCGCGGCGTGAGGCCAGTCTTCGCCTCCGACGAGCGGAACCACGCCACGCGCGCCTCGGTGAACATGTCCGCGCCGATGCCATCGGTGCCCAGCATCACCGGGCATTGGAATTCCCCCATGGGGGCATAGCCGACGGCGTTGTTCATGTTCGACCGCGTGTTGTGGGCGATGGTGGGGCCGACGTCGTTCACGTGGTCCAGCGCCTCCCGCCCGAGATGGGTGCAGTGGGCGAACACGGAATCCTTTGTCAGAATGCCGAGTTCGATGAGGCGCTTGATCAAGGGGAGGCCGAATTCTTCCTGCGTGATGGCCTCGTCGACGGGGTCCTCGGCCACGTGGATGTGGACGCCGGACCGGAATTCTTCGGCAAGGCGGGCAAGGGCTTCGAGGCTTTCGTGCTGGCAGGTGAAGGAAGCGTGGGCCCCGGCGAGGGCGCCAAAGCGGCGGTTGTGGGGCCGGTTGTTCGTTTTGCGCAGATAGCGGCGGTTTTCCGCGATGCCGGCCTCGCGGCCCGAGAGCCCGTTGCGGTCGGTCGTTTCATAGCACAGCACGCCGCGCAGGCCCACGGCGTCTATACCCGCCTCGATCATGTCGAGGGAATCACCGATGATGCTGGGCGAGGCATGGTGGTCGATGATCGTCGTCGTGCCGCAATGGAGCGCGTCGAGGGCCCCGATGCGGGCGGACCATTCCATGGAATCGGCGTTATGGGCGCGATCCAGCCGCCACCAGACGAATTTCAAAATATCGTGAAACGATTCGGGCACGATGGTGGGCGGCGGCATGCCCACGGCAAACGCGGAATAGAGATGGGTGTGGCCGTTGACAAGGCCGGGCAGAACGGCGGCGCCGTGGCAGTCGATCTTCTCATCGCCGGGGTCCGTGGCGATGGAGGAGCCGCGCGCGACGATCTGGCCGTCGGCGAGGCGGAGGCTGCCGGGCTCCACGCGCAACGGATCCAGATCACAGAGCAGGGCGTTTTCCAGGACAATGCCCATTCGGGGGCCTCCTTCGTGGCTGGGACGATTCGATGCTCCCTCTTCAAAGAGCAGGATTCTGTCCGAGGCGCCCGGCCCGGGCAAGTCTGATCACGAATCAGCCGCCGGTGGCCCTGTTGACGAAGCGCTCCCAATCGTCCTGGCGGCGGAGGCGCTTGAGCAGGCGGAATGAAATCCAGGCCCAGGCCACGAGGAACCCCAGACTATAGACGATGATATGGTAAATCTGCCAGAAATTGCCAAGCTGCACGTTAAGGCGGTTGGTCAAGGTAATGGGAAGATTGAAGAGAATCATATAAACGACCTGCTCCACGAGGTAAAATCCGATGGAAGCCGCGAGGCCTGCAAAGGCGGTCCGGCCCCAGGTTGGCGCGTAACGCACAAACCGGATCGCAACAAGGCTGATAACAAACCATCTCAGGGCTTCATGAATATATCGCGAAGGAAGGGACACCAGGTAATACTGGAGAAGATCGAATACCATGGAAAGGGTCACGCCGTCCCCGGATTGAGATGTCAATGCTCCGATTCTGTATTGCCAGCTCTCATAGAGCGAGACGGGCAGATTGATAAGAAGCAAAATGATCACGAGGGCAAAAACGGGGGCCGTGAGAATCGTCGGGTAAAGGTCCCGTGGCCCGATGCCGGTGGTCAGAATCTGCTCGAAGCCTTCTTTCCTGAAAACATCGGCGGAGCGAACCTGGAAAGCCACCAGCCACAGGGTGAAAAGGATAAAGGCTGACGGAATCCTGGACAGGATGGTGAACATCCAGCCTTGGAGATACGTCGTTGGCGGACCAAGGGACCGGAGGAAATCAGAATAGTAATCATTGAAGTAGTGAAGAAGAGCAAACGCCGCAACCCACAGCAACCCCTGCCCCGCAAACAGGAAACGGCACGTCCATCTCAGTTCCCTGCTGAAGAAGTATCGCCGGTCGCGCGTCAGCCAGCGTTTCGCCAGAACCCGCATGGTGGCGATGGGACGAAGCACGATCGTATACACGGTATCCGTCTCCCCCTGTCTGGTCCTTGCTGTGAGTTTCCAAAGAACTACGACCTCGGCCCGGCTGGGGCAAGGGCGATATGGCAGCGGCTATTCGTCAAAATAGTCCCGGAGAAAGCGATGCCAGTCGCGCTCGCTGCGGAGTTTTCGAAGAAAAGCCCGGCAGACAATCAGAATCAGGATTATGAAAACGACCATATAGCCGAGATGAATCAAATGAAAGGCGAAAGCAGCATCATAGACCTGCAAGTAACTCCCAAAGGCGAGAGTGGCGAGTCCCACCAGAAAAGTATAGCCCATGTCCCTAACCAGCCACCAGGCGAGGGAGACCACGGCTCCCACAAGCGCTATCCGCCCCCATCCCGCATGCAGTCGTGTATATCTTGCCGCCACGAGCGAAATCACGAACCATTTCGCAATGGCAAGGAATATGGAGAATGGAACGCGGATGAAGAGAAAAAGAAATTCAGTCCACAGGGGCCGGGATTGATCTATCATCATCTGTTGCCATTCCGGATCGAAAAAGCGGCCAAACATCATATACAGATAATATGGGAAGTAACACGCCAGAATGATCAGAACCGCGGAAAGAGAAGGGGCGGCAAGCATCGCCGGATACAGGTCGCGGGGGCCAAGCCGCGTCAGGACCAGTTGATTGAAATTCTCTTCTTCGAAAAGGCTGGCTGTCCGTTTCTTGAAAACAATCAGCCAGAGGGAGAATCCCAAGGCGCCAGCGGGAAGCCAGAACGCCAACTTGAATGGGATGCCGGAGACAAGGCCTCGAACGGGAAGACGGTTTTGCAGAAACTGGAAGTAGTCATTCCGGAAAATCAGAAAAACGATATAGGCGCCGAGCCAGAAAAGCCCGGGGCCCTTGAACATAAAGCGCAGCGTCCAGCGCACCTCGCGCCAAAGAAAGTAATGCCGGTCGCGCGTCAGCCAGCGCCGGGTACCGATCCGCACGGCGCTGATCGGGCGCAGGAGGACCGCATACACGTCAGCCGCTTTCCCGCTCGACGACGCGTTCCACCTCGCCGAGGTCGGGCGGGATTGTGTGGGGCTCGCCCACGGCGGACAGCGCGCCCTGGATATCCTTGAGCCCGTTGCCGCTGATCACCGCCACGGCGGACGCATCCGCTCCGATGATGCCGCGCCGCCGGGCCTCGGCGATCCCCGCGACGGCGGCGGCCGCGGCGGGCTCGGCAAAGCAGCCGGAAAGCCGCCCCGTCTCGCGCACGGCCTGGCGCACCTGGTCGTCGCTGACGGTGACGTAAACGCCCCCGCTGTCGCGCACGGCGTTCACCGCCTTGCGCCAGTTTCTCGGCACCGCGCAATCGATGCTGTCGGCGTATGTCTCTCCCCCGCCGGAACGGTCGAGGCGCCCCGTTTCAAAAGCCTGGGCGATGGGCGCAACGCCTTCCGCCTGAACGCCCAGCATCTTTGTCTTCCAATCGACGATTCCCACGTCGCGCATCTGGCGCAGGCCCTTATAGACGCCAAAAATCGAGCAGCCGTCACCCACGCTGGCGGAGACCCAGTCCGGCGGATCGTCCTGGCATTGCTCGGCGATTTCCATCCCGCCGGTTTTCTTGCCTTCCACCAGGTAGGGATTGATGGCGCAATTGCGATTATACCACCCGAAGCGATCAATGGCGCGCAGGCAAAGCTGATAGGCATCGTCATAACTTCCCTGGATGCGGAAGACCCGGGCGCCATAGGCGAGCAGTTGGGCCAGCTTGCCCTCGGGGATGCGCTCGGAAACGAAGATGTTCGCCTTCAGCCCCACGGCGGCGGCGCAATGCGCCAGGCTGCTGGCGGCGTTGCCGGTGGAAGCGCAGGCCAGCTCGCGATAGCCCTCCTGAATCGCGCGGGATACGGCGATGGAGGAAGCGCGGTCCTTGAAGGAAGCAGAGGCGCTGCGCGAATCGTCTTTCAGGCGCAGGCGGCGAATGCCGAGAACATCGGCAAGGCGCGGCGCCTCGATCATCGGCGTCATGCCGATATGGGCCGGTTCCGGCGCAACTCCGCGTGAAATGGGAAGGAGCTCGCGATAGCGCCAGTGGTTGTGATCGCGGCGAGCCAGGCTTTCGCGCGTCAGCGTTTCCGAAGCACGAGCGATATCAAAATGCACATCGAGGATGCCCTCGTCCATCCCGCAATCGGGACACGTCGTGGCCTCGCCCTGTGCATAGGTTTTCCCGCAATTCACGCAGGAAAGATGGGTGATCAGACCCACTATGGCTTACCTCCAGCCGGAAAGTTCCGGCGCAAAGTAAATAACAGGGAGTCTCCGGCCGCAATGAGACTTGCTCCAGCAAGGAATTCTGCTAGATTGTCCTGTTGGCCTCGCAGGATCACAGGCCGGAACTCCCGCCCATATGGAGCATGCGTTTTGAAGATCATTCCGGAAATCCATGAAGACGTTCTCGAAAAAACGGCCCAGCGATGCCGCGAGCGCAATATCGTCATCCCCACCTTTGCCCAGATGAAGAATCCGGCGCTTATTCCATCCGAGATTCAAGAGAAGCTCAAGAACGTCGGCCTTTGGGATATCGATCCGCTCAATCTGTTTCGCATCACATGGAAGAACGAACCGGTCAAGCACGGCGGCGGCTATGGCGAGGGAAACTGGATCGAAATCCCCCCCGAGCTAACAGGAGTCGATGCGCGAATCATCGGTATCGTGGGCAGGTATTTTCCAACCGGCGCCCACAAGGTTGGCGCGGCGTTTGGCTGCCTCGTGCCACGGCTCGTTTCCGGCGAATTCGACCCGACGACCCAAAAGGCCGTGTGGCCTTCGACGGGGAACTATTGCCGCGGCGGCGCTTTTGATTGCGCGCTGCTCGCCTGCACGGCGGTGGGCATCCTGCCCGAGGGCATGTCGCGCGAGCGGTTCGACTGGCTGCGCGAGATCGGCGCCGAGGTCATCGCCACGCCCGGCTGCGAGTCCAACGTGAAGGAAATCTACGACAAATGCTGGGAAATCCGCGAGACGCGTCCCGATTGCGTGATCTTCAACCAGTTCGAAGAATTCGGCAACGCCATCTGGCATTACCACGTCACGGGCTCCTTTATCGAGGAAGTGTTCCAGAAGGTTGCCGGGCCCCAGGACCGCATGGCGGCTTACGTCTCAGCCACGGGAAGCGCGGGAACCATCGCGGCGGGTGACTATTTGCGCACCGTGCACCCGCTGATTCGCGTGGTCGCGGCGGAAGCCCTCCAATGCCCCACGCTGCTTCGTTGCGGCTTTGGCGACCACCGCATCGAAGGCATCGGCGACAAGCACGTTCCCTGGATTCACAATCTGCGCAACACCGATATGGTGACGGGGATCGACGACGAAGCAACCGTGGCCCTCATGCGCCTCTTCAACGAGCCCGCCGGCCACGCCGCCCTGATCGAGGCGGGCGTCCCCGAGGACACAGTCAAGCAGCTTCACCTTCTCGGCCTGTCCTGTATCTGCAATCTGCTGGCAGCCATCAAGGCCGCAAAGTACTACGAAATGAATTCCCGCGATGTGATCATCATCCCCCTCACCGATTCCATGGAGCTATACAACTCGCGCATCGAAGAACAGCGCGCGATGCACGGCGAATATAATGAAAAAGAAGCCATGCGCCATCTCGGCCGCTATCTGGAAGGCGCGACATCGGACCACCTGCGCGAGCTGACCTACGTCGACCGCAAAACCCTCCACAACTTCAAATACTTTACATGGGTCGAGCAGCAGGGCCGCTCCACCGACGAACTGCGCCAGCTCTGGGATCCCGATTTCTGGACCGGGATCTTCTCGCAGGTGGACGAATGGGATGAATTGATCGAGGAGTTCAACGCCCGCGTCGGCGCTTCGGTTTGAGTCAGTGCCCGAGCGTGGTTGAAGACCGGCGCTGCAGCTCCGTGGCGTGCTCGCTCAGCCGGTCGTAATCCGGCTCGGGCAGCTCGTCCTGGTGGATCATTTCCATGGCCTGCTGGTGGCTCATCCCCATTTCCGTCAGGTAAGCCGCGACAATCGTCACCCCGGACCGCCCCACGGCCAGAACACGCCGCCCGGCATGCAGGCTTTCGCGCAGGAACACAATGCCATCCTTGAGCATCTCGGGCGAGAGCGACCCGTCGGGCAAGGCGGGGCGATTGTAGAGCTTGTAATCATCGGAAAACATGCCCCCATCCCCAAAATAGAGGATCGATTGCACCTCGTGCTGCTCGAGGAAGAATGGGTCGTTCGCCTCGCTGAGGTCGGAAACCATAAGTCTGTCGAGGATTCTTTTCATCCGTGTCTCACCCGTTTATGCGCATGATCGCAGTCTCAACAGCAATGGGGTGGAATCGGCGCGCACACTGTCAAGTTGAGAAACAACCCGTTTTCAGCGCTGCATAGAAGCCTTTTCAAGGATCCGGCGCTAAGTATTTATTTTTCAGTCAGCGAGCCTGTCCCCGCCCGGCATTTACGCCGTTTCGAGATCAGGTATCGCGCCAGGAATGGAATTTTCCCCTGATTTTTCATCCAGCGGACGGAACGCCCGCTCGAGGATGCCCTCCGGCACCGGCGCGGTCATCCAACTGACCACCGGCACCACCCCGAAGGGCACAATCATGGCAATCGTGGCGGCGATGGGAAGCCACTCCTGGCCCAGCGGAATCATCAGCGAAAGCGCGATGATCAAACCCGACAACATGCCCGCCATGGCGCCGGCCTTCGTCGTCCCTTTCCAGTAAAGCCCGTAAAGATAGGGCGCCATGAACGCCCCCGCCACCGTGCCCCAGGACATCGCCATCAGACTGACAATGAACTGGAAATGCTTCTCCGCATAGACAGCGATCAGGAAAGAGAGCAGAAGAAAAACCACCGTCAGCGAGCGCATGATGTTGACCTGCAACCGGCCCGAGATCTTTTCGCTCGCGTGGACCTTCAACACATCGACCACGACAGCCGAGGACGAGACGAGCACCAGCGACGCCAGCGTCGACATGGAAGCCGACAAAATCAGCAGAAGCATCAGCGCCATCAGCGGCTCGGGCAGATAAGTCGTCATCATTTCGGGAATCAGCCGATCGAACTGGCCACCCGGATCGTCGGTGAAGGTGTGCGACAGCGCGCCGATGAAGTAAGCACAGGTCACCACGATCACGGCAAAGGCGGTCGTCACGACGGCGCCCTTGCGGATCATGTGCTCGCTCTTGATCGCATAGAACTTCTGGATCATCTGGGGCAGCCCCCAGGTGCCGAAGGACGTCATAAACACAAGGGATGCGAGAAGCGTATAGCGGAACCACCCCGGCGGAACCACCCCCGGCGTTCCGGCGTGCTCGGCATAGCGTGTCGACGCCGCTTCGATGATACCCGACGGGCCCAGGCCGGACTGATAGACAAAGGTCGCCACAAGCGCCAGCGACCCGGCTATCATGATGATCCCCTGGATGAAATCCGTGCGGCTGGCGGCGATATAGCCACCCATCACGAGATAGACGCCGGTCAGCGCCGTCATGATCAGCAGCGCCGCCTCGTAGGGGATGCCGAAATTCACCTCGAACAGATGGCCCAGGCCCTTGAAAACCGAAGCGGAGTAAGGAATTAGAAAGACAAAAATAATGATCGCGGCGACGAATTTCATCATCCGGGCGCCATAGCGGGCCTCGAAGAACTCGGGCATCGTCATGGCATTCAGATTGTGCGACATGCGCCGCGTGCGCCGCCCGAGAACAAGCCACGCCGCCAGGGCCCCGATCAGCGAGTTGCCCACCGGGATCCAGAGCGCCTCCAGCCCGAAGCCCCAGCCCAGCTTACCCGCGAAACCAATAAAAACCACGGCGGAAAAATAAGATGTCCCGAAAGAAAGAGCAATGATCCAGGGGCCGATATTCCGCCCGCCAAGCACGAAATCATTGATGGAGGACGTTCGCCTCATCCCCCAGATACCCACGCCGATCATCGCGGCGATAAACAGAAGAAACAGCGCCAGAGTCATGATGTGTCCCCGATGTCCCTGCATCTGACCCGCAAAACGGCATTGTCCCGGTGCGGATCGCGCATCATTTGGAGCGCGGGGAGGCCAGGGGTGTCAATCCTTCGTGGAACAACCGCTCGGACTCCCTGGAGCGTCCCCTCCCCGCTCCCAATGCCCTGCCAGGCTATCAGCCGGGAAGGAGCAGTCTCACTTTTTCGCTCAACGGAGGCTTGACGACGTGGCGCGGGCTTGCTCTCTTATTCGATTCCCCTCCCCCAAAAGGGTGGAAAGGAAAGGATCATAAGAATGATGGATTTCAAAAAAATCACCCAGGAAGCCTCCAAATACGAAAAAGACATGGTGGAATTCCTGCGCGACCTCGTCCGCATTCCTGGAGAAAGCGGGACCGAAAAAAAAGTCATCCAGCGCATCAAAAAAGAAATTCAAAAGCTCAAAGTGTGGGACAAAGTCTGGATCGACGAGATGGGCAACCTCATCGCCACCATCGGCAAGGGCCCGCGCCTCATCGCCATCGACGCCCATACCGACACCGTCGCCGTCGGCGATCCCAACGAATGGAAGCACGATCCCTATGAAGGAAAGATCGAAAAAGGGATGGTGTGGGGCCGCGGCGCCGGCGACCAACGCGGCGCGATTCCCTCCATGGTCTATGCGGGAAAAATCATCAAGGACCTCGGCCTGAACACCGACGAATATACCGTCATGATCACCTGCACCGTCATGGAGGAAGACTGCGACGGGATCAACTGGCAGTACATCCACAAAGAGAAAGGCATCACGCCGGAATGCGTGGTGGTCACCGATTCCACGAACTGCCAGATCCTCCGCGGCCATCGCGGCCGCATGGAAATGGGCGTCCGCTTTAAAGGCAAATCCTGCCACGGCTCCATGCCCCACAAGGGCGACAACGCTATCTATAAGGCTGCCAAGGTCATCAACGAGATCGAAAAGCTGAACGAAAACCTGAAGGACGATGCGTTCCTCGGCAAGGCAACCATCACGGTTTCCTATGTGGAGTGCGACACGCCGAGCCTTTGCGCCGTGCCCGG
Organism: uncultured Candidatus Sumerlaeota bacterium; assembly: GCA_964346275.1. Taxonomy (GTDB): domain Bacteria; phylum Sumerlaeota; class Sumerlaeia; order SLMS01; family SLMS01; genus CAYFUR01. Next base: position 11,830 of record CAYFUR010000061.1, on the reverse strand, counting down.
CGCCGCGTATATCCACCTCGACCGGCGGCTGACCGCCGGCGAAACCAAGCAGTCCGCCATCAAGGAGGTCCGCGAGGCCATCAAGCGCGCGGGCGTGAAAGCCACCGTGGAAGTCCCCACCTACCGCGAGCCCGCCTACACCGGCCTGGTCTATGAAACGGAGAAGTTCTATCCCTCCTGGGTTTTTCCGGAAGACGACCCGCAGGTGCAGGCCGCGGTGGCCACCTATAAGAATCTCTTCGGAAAGAAGATGAAGCCCAGCCGCTGGGTCTTCAGCACCAACGGCGTCTCCATCGCAGGAATGTATGGCATCCCGTGCGTGGGCTTTGGCCCGGCGGAAGAAGCCGTCGCCCACACGGTGAACGACCGCGTCCCCATCGACCACCTCGTCAAGTGCGCCGCATTCTATGCCGCTTACCCCGGTGTCTATTGCGCCGAGAATCCGAAGTAAACCTGACCGTGCAATGAACTTTCGCAGATCACAAAGGAGCCACACCTGATGAACCTGAATGGCAAGGACTATATCGAAACGCAGGACTGGAAAGTTGAAGAGCTGGAACACCTGCTGGACGCGGCGGACGACCTGAAGGCGAAATTCCACCGCGGCGAGCAAACCATCCTGCTCCCCCACCAGACCGTCTATCTTCTGTTCTTCGACAAATCCACGCGCACGCGAAACGCCTTCGAAGCCGGCGCGACCCAGCTCGGCGCCCACGCCCATTTCCTCGACTCCTCGGCCACCCAGATTTCCCACGGCGAGACGGGCCGCGACACGGGCATCATCCTCGGCAGCATGGGCCACGGCATCGCCATCCGCCATGACCTGATACCCGGCGCGGGCAATTCGTATATGCGCCAGGTGGCCAGTTCGACAGACGTCCCCGTGATCAACATGCAATGCGACATCGATCACCCGACGCAAACCCTCGCGGACCTGATGACCATGCGCGAACTCTTCGGCAAAAACCTCCGCGGCAAGAAAATCGCCGTTTCCTGGGCCTATGCCCCCTCCTACGCCAAGCCCCTCTCCGTGCCCCAGGGCCTCATCACGCTGATGACCCGCTTCGGCCTGGATGTCACCCTCGCCCATCCGCCGGAATATCGCCTCATGGACCAGACCATGGAGGCCGCAAAGAAAAACGCCGAAGCCGCCGGCACCAGGTTCCAGGTGACCGACGACATGGACGCGGCCTTCGAAGGCGCCGACATCGTCTATCCCAAGAGCTGGGGCGCCTATGATCTCATGTCCGAGCGGCTTGAGCTGAAATCCGAAAAGGCCCTCGCGGAAAACGAGCGCGCCTGTCTCGAACTCAACAACCAATACAAGGATTGGATCTGCGACGAGCGCCGCATGGGCCTGGCATCGAAAGAGGCCGTGTATATGCATTGCCTCCCCGCGGACCGTGGCAATGAAGTCACGGACTCGGTGATCGACGGCCCCCAATCCGTCGTGTTCCAGGAAGCGGAAAACCGCCTCCACACCGCCAAGGCCATCATGGCATCGGTCATGCGCGAACGCCCGTTCTCCTAAGCACCTTTTTCCAATCGCAACCCCTCGAGGCCGGATTGGCGCTTGCCGCCCGGCCTCTTCTTCTTTTTAATCGCGCGCGCCAGACTTCCGAAAAAGGGAACAACCATGATCCGCGAATGGGATATCACCGAAACGAATCTGCGCCGCATCAAGGAGCGCAATTACGAGGTGGCCGTGCTGCCCACCTGCGCCATCGAGGCCCACAACCGCCACCTGCCCGAGGGCCAGGACATGCGCCAGGCCGACTACGTCGCGCGCCGCTGCTGCGAGCTGGCCTGGCCCCAATGCGAATCGGTGATCTGCCTCCCCGCCATTCCCTACGGCGTTGATTGCAACCTCAGCGCCTTTCCCCTCTCGCTCCATGTCTCCCAGGACACCCTCAACGCCATGATCCGCGATCTGCTGGTGTCGTTGCGCCACTTCGGCATCCGCAAAACCGTCATCGTCAACAGCCACGGCGGGAATAACTTCACGGCCTTCGTCCGCCAGGTCCAGAGCGACCTGGATGTGCACGTCTTCGTCTGCAACTGGTGGACTGTCGGATCGGACCGTTATCACGATATCTTCGACCACGCCGAAGACCACGCCGGCGAGATGGAAACCTCCGTCGCCCTTGAACTCTATCCCCACCTGGTCGAGCTGGAATACGCCGGCGACGGCCAGACGCGCCCCTTTCGATTCGAGGCCTTGGAGGAAGGCTGGCTCAAAACCAGCCGCGACTTCGGCAAGCTCAACGATCATTGCGCCGTTGGCGATCCGCGCCAGGCCAGGGCGGAGAAGGGCCGCGCTTACCTCGATCTCGTTTGCGGCCGGGTCAGCCAGTTCCTCGTCGAGCTGGCCAGGTCCGAAATCGACGACACTTTTCCCCACAAATGAGAGAGAGATGATGCGCCCACTCCTTCGATGGGTTGTTACAGGATTTCTACTATTGGCTGGGTTCTCGTCCGGCTTTGCGGGGAAGGAATCCGTGGGAGAGAACCTCGCTATTCCGTCCTGCCGCTATACCTCGGAAACGATCACGCTGGACGGAAAGCTGGCGGAAGACGCCTGGCATCGGGCCCAGCCCCTTTCCTTTCATGTGCCGGTATCACACGCCAGGCCACGCACGAAAACCATCGGGCGGCTCTGCTGGGACGAGAAGTATTTCTACGTCGCATTCGAGGCGGAGGACGCGGATTTGCGCGCGGAGCGCACCGAGCGCGACAGCGAGGTCTATCGCGACGATGTGTTTGAAGTCTTCTTTCTGCCGGACGGGCCAGATGGACGCCGCTTTAACATCGAGGTAAACGCCCTCGGGGCCTATTACGATGGCGATTCCCGTGATCACCTCCGGTGGAACTGCGAGGGATTAAGAACCGGCATCGATAGGCGCGGCACTCTGAACGATTCCTCGGACCGCGACCAGGGCTGGTCCATGGAAATCGCCATTCCCTTCGCCTCCCTCGACCTGCCGGAGACCGCGCATCCCAGGGACCGCGCCACCTGGCTCTTTCACTTGGCCCGATACGACTGGTCGAAAGACTTTGAAGAGGAGAAGGAACTCTCCTCCACCGCGCGGTTGACCAGGGTCAATTTTCACAATCCCCCCGATTGGAGGAGATTTGTGTTTCTTCGAGAGGAAGAGCCCGCTAAATAGGGGTTTTGGCCAGGATTTGACCCGAATCGCGAAACCAGCGTTTTGAGCAAAGTGGTGCAAGTCTTGAATTAACAAGGGTTTAGCGCAGGCAGCTGATTAGCTATGGGAAACACGCAGTGGATATCGGATTTTCTTCGCCAGTCGCTCCTGAGCGGGCGGGACTGGGACACCATATACCAATGGAGCCAGGCCCTGATTGAGCACCTCGAGGAGGAAAAGCCCGATCAGGAAGTCCATCTCTTCGGCGTCTCGCGCATACAGCGCATGCCCAGTTTTCTCCTCGCTTCCACCGCCGAGTCCTTTCCCGAAAAGATCCCCCACCGCGTGCAGGTAACGGAGAAAACCGCTGATCTGTTTCTCGCGCCCACCGAGGGGAGCATTCGCATGCTTTCCGAAGAGCTGCCCATGTCGGTGATTTACGAGATGAATGACTCCGGCGAGGAGGATGCACGGCGCGAGCTGAACTTCTACGAAGCAATCTGCTTCGATGCCGGAGAGTCCTCGATCATCTTCGGGCTTATCCTCAACGACACGCCGCTGGAGGAATATCTGTCCTCCGAGGAGATTGCCGAACTCCTTCCCCTGATTCGCACCCAGGCCGTTCCCCTTTTCGAACGGTTTCTCTATCGCCAGGCCTTCGAGCGCCTGGAGAAGGAAATCGATGTCATGGCGGGGATGGTGCGCGAAAGCACCGCGGGAACCCCGACGGTCGCCAGCGGACCCACAAGCGCCCCGGCGCCCTCCGCAAATGCCACCGCCCGTTCCATGATGGACAACCTCCTGAACCCCCATTTCTTTCACTACGTTTCCCAGGAAGTGCGCGACGCCGTGGAAGACGTGCTCACCTGCGAGGAAATCCAATACGAACTCAGCCAGCTCGGCTCCGTCTCCCCCGGCGGCAAAGCTCCCCAATTGCAAACCGCTGTCGACCATTTGCAGGGACTCATGCGCAACCTGTCCAATATTTCGGCGCTCATGCAGCCCAACGTCGTTCCCCAGACCACCTCCTTCTCCATGCAGAAATTCATGCAGGATCTCCACACAGCGGCGGGAGCTGTTTCCAGCCGGCATCGTGTCAAGCTGCACGCCGATCCGCATGTGCGGAATTTCTTTGCCCGGGGCGACCAGGACACGCTGCTCCGCCTTCTCGAACGCCTCATGGAATTCAATTTCGCGCAGGCCCGGGGCAAGCAGGCGTGGGTGCGCATGGAAACCAGCGCGCGCCGCGTGGACAAGGGCCAGCTCATGATCGAAATCGAGGACGAAGGGGAAATCCCCCTCGGCGTGCCGCTCGGCTCCTTGCTCCAGCGCATGAAGGACCACGCTGAATCCCACCCGCGGCTCCAGCAAGGCGGCGGACTGTTGCTCCTGTTAATCGACCTCTTCCTTCAACGCTCGGGCGGAAAGCTGAAGCTCGACCTGGGACTGAACAGCTGCTACACCGTGCAAATCATCCTGCCCATGGTCAGCCGTTCGGAAATGGAACGCGGCCGCACCAGCCAGCAGGAAGCGATCACCCATTTCTAGGCCTCTCCCGCCTCCGGCGTGCCGGCTGTCAAAAGACTCACCACCACATTCACGGCCAGCGCGAGGACAAACGCGATCGGGAGATTGTATATCTCGATGCCTGTCTCATCCGCATTGTAAAGCTGCTTCCAGAGAATGGCCGCGAGAAAGCCCGTTGCCATGCCCGCCACACTCCCCGCATAGGTCGCCCGCTTCCACCAGAGCGTCAGGACAATCTGGGGCCCGAACGCCGCACCAAGAATCGCCCATCCATACGTCAGAACGAATTTATAGACGCGGACCTCCTGGTTCAAAACCGCCAGCATCGCACCCAGGCCGAGCACGAAAACGACCAGCCGGTTCACCAGCATGTGCGACTTGCCACGGGCGCTCTGCACCAGGCGCGAATAAAGATCGTTGGCCCCGGCGCTCGCCGCGACGAGAAGCTGGCTGTCCGCCGTGGAACAAATCGCCGCCAGAATCGCCGCCAGCACAAGGCCGGACAGAATGGCCGGCAGGAGATTCATCGCCGCCAGGACCAGTCCCAGCTCGCCGTATATATCCGGATTCTCCGTCATGGGCCTGGCCCAGGTATCCCCCTGGATCGTGAAAGCCCGGGCGAAAAGCCCCACGGTCACCGCGCCCCAGTAGACCATCGCCCCCCAGATCACTGCGATGATACCGCCGCCAACGGCTTCGCTGTCGTCGCGCAGAGCCATGAAACGCACCAGCACGTGGGGCTGCCCCGGATAACCGAAATTAATGCCCAGCGCACCCGCGCCGAGTAAAAAGCCGATAAAGGCGATGCCGCCAACCTCCGGTATAAAAACCAAAAGGTTCTGGGTATCCGCTCCCTGGCGGAACGATTCCGCAATGAAACCGTAGCCGCCCGCGGTGAAAATCAGATAAAGCGGAAAAACCACAAGCGTCAAAACCATGAGCAGCGCCTGGAGAAAATCCGTCCAGCAAACGGCGCGAAAACCGCCCGACACCGTATAGATCAACACGATCACGCCGCCCAGCAGAACCCCCACGCGATAGTCCACATCAAACGTCGCGGCCACGGCCTTGCCCGCCGCGGCAAACTGGGCCGCGACGTAAAGAAACATGGCCACCAGAATAACAAGCACGGCCAGGCTGCGGATGATCGGATAGCGCTCTCGGAAATGGAACGCGAAAAAATCCGGCACCGTAACGGCGTCCACGTCCCGGGCCCGCCGCCGCATGCGCCGCGCGATAACAAACCAGTTGAAAATAAATCCAAGCAAGCAGCCGGGAAGAATCCAGTATGCCTTCACCCCCTCGGTAAACGCCCAGCCAACAAGCCCCAGCGTGACCCAGCCGCTTTCGCTGGACGCGGAAGCGGAAAGCCCCGCCAGCCACTTGTTCAGCGAACGCCCCGCGAGAAAATAATCCTCATCGCTACGCCGCGCATAGCGATTGGAATAAAGCCCCACGCCAATAATAATGGCGGTGTAGATCGAGAAGGATACTAAGACAATCGTCGTATTGACGTCCATCCGGCGCCTCCTGGATAGAAATCGCTCTTTCGACTGACCTCCACCTGTGGCAAAAACAATCCGGTCTGTCCATGGTGATGTCGCCCAAAACGGCCCTTTTCCTGCGCGGAAGAAGGCCAGGCGCCCCGCAGGTAACTGATAGAGAGGCGAAACATGATCCGAGCAGCATCCATCCAGTTTCAGCACAAACCGGGCGGCAAGGAAGACAACCTGGGGCGCATCGAGGAATTCTGTGCCCGGGCCGCCACGCGGAAAGTGCAACTGATCTGCTTTCCCGAGATGTGCATCACCGGCTACTGGCACGTGCGGAATCTGAGCCGCGAGGAAATCAGTAAACTCGCCGAACCCGTGCCCGGCGGCCCCGGCGCGGAAGCGATTCAGCTTCTCGCCAGGAAATACGATCTCGTTTTGGGCGCCGGACTCGTCGAACAGGACGGGGAAGGCCGCCTCTTTAATACCTATGTTGTTTCCGACAAGGGGAACGCGATTCACAAACACCGGAAAATCCACTGCTTCATCAGCCAGCACATGGAAAGCGGCAGCGCATATACCGTATTCGATTCCTCGCTCGGGTGCCGACTCGGGATTCTGACCTGCTACGACAACAATCTCGTCGAGAATGCCCGGGCCACGGCGCTCATGGGAGCGGATATCCTCCTCGCTCCCCACCAGACCGGCGGCGTGCGATCAAAAAGCCCCCATGCCATGGGGCCCATCGATCCCGAACTCTGGCACAACCGCGGCACCAATCCAGAAGCCATCGAAGAAGAATTCAAAGGACCGAAAGGGCGTGGCTGGCTCATGCGCTGGCTCCCTTCCCGGGCCCACGATAATGGAATGTTCCTGCTCTTCAGCAATGGCGTCGGCCTGGACGGCGACGAAGTGCGCACCGGCAACGCCATGATACTCGACTGCTATGGGCGCATTATGGCGGAAACGTGGAAGGCTCGCGGCGAGATGGTCGTGGCGGACTTGGACCTGGCGCTCCTCGAGAACTGCACCGGGCGGCGCTGGATGCGCGGCAGAAAACCGCACCTGTATAGACGCCTCACCGAACAAACGGGCGCCGAAATCGACGCCCGCAAGGCCAGGTTTTCTTAAGCAAAGCCGCGCCCGCGAGATTGTCACTCCTGGCGCGACGCAAGCTTCTTGAGATTCTCCAGATCCCTCAAATAGATCCATCCCTTCTCCGTGCTGATCAAACCCGCCTCCCGGAACTTGGTGAAAAGAATCGTCACCATTTCCCGGGATGTCCCAATCAACTTCCCCAGGTCGCCATGGGTCAGCGGCAGAGACAGCTTGCGCCTTCCATCGGCCTCTTCTCTTCCCACTTGCTGGTTGAGATCCAAAAGGGCCAGAGCAAGGCGTTCATCCGCCTTTCTGATCATGAAATCAGCCAGCCTCGCCTGAAGTCGATTGATCCGATTCAGCGAAAACCTGGTCAGTCGGAACGCAAGCTGGGGGTACCTCTGCAGCAGCCAGTCGAAGTTCTGCCTGCTGATTCTGAAAACGCATGCCTCGCTGATCGTGCGGCAATGCTCGGTAAACCCCTGGCTCGCGGGATCCAGACTCCCGAACACGTCTCCGGGCCCCAAAAGGATCACAACCGCTTCATTTCCTTCGGCATCGGTGTAGGTGAGCTGCGCATGCCCATTCTTAACAACATAGAGGGATGGCTCGTCCCCCGGCGGCGCCGGTACGTCCTGATTCTTGCCCAACTCATACATCTCAGCCGAGCTCTCTATGGCCTGCACTTCATCCTCGGACGAGGTCACAAAGAGGGGGCAATCTTTGAGATGCTGAGGCTTATCTTGGTTGGAAAGGTCCACTTTTGTCTCTCAGGTATCTCTCAGCGTGTAAATAATTCACATACAATAATAACTACTTCATGAGACTTCGTAGCGCAACCTCAGCCGCAAGGCCTTCGCCCCCCGGGCCATTTCCGGCTGATGAGCAAGGGGGGAGTCAGATACGGCGGAAGGAGTGGCCGTGTGAAGCAATGGCTTCATCTCGCGCGACAGCCCCGGGTGGTGCATCAATCGCTGAAGGTGTCCCTTGTCGTCGGCACCCTTCTCGTCTTGATCAATCATGGCGACGCGTTCTTACTTGGAACCATTGGAACTCTTCAGCTCCTGAAGATCGCATTGACTTACCTGGTTCCATACGGTGTCACCACCTATGCCGCGGTCGAAACCATGCGCGATGAATCTGGACCGAAAAACACAAAAACCTCCCAATCCAAGGACTGAGAATGCTGAACGAAAAACAAATGAAACTTTGCAGCGAGCACGACTTCGACTTCACGCCCTTGAAGGCCGTCTTTCTCAATTGCACGTTGAAAAAAAGCCCGGAACTCTCTCACACAGCCGGCCTGATCGACGTATCTCGTGCCATCATGGAGAAAAACGGCATCACCGTGAACCAATTCCGTCCCGTGGATTACAACCTTGCTGCCGGCGTTTATCCTGATATGCGGGAACACGGATGGGAGGAGGATGAATGGCCCGTCCTCCACAAGGCAGTGATGGAGGCGGACATTCTGGTCTTGGGAACTCCGATTTGGCTAGGCGAAAAATCCTCGGTCTGCACCCGGGTCATCGAAAGGCTTTACTCAAGCTCTGGCGAACTGAATCCCAAGGGACAATACTCATACTATGGCCGTGTCGGAGGATGCCTCGTCACGGGCAACGAGGATGGTGTCAAACATATTGCCATGAACGTCTTCTATTCGCTCCAGCATCTTGGCTATACAATTCCGCCCCAGGCGGATGCAGGCTGGATTGGCGAGGCGGGGCCGGGCCCTTCCTATCTCGACGAAGGATCCGGTGGCCCCCAGAATGATTTCACCCAGCGAAACACAACGTTTATGACCTGGAACCTGATGCATCTCGCGCTTATGTTGAAAAATGCCGGGGGCATTCCCGCCCATGGAAACCAGCGGGCCCAGTGGGAAGCGGGCTGCCGCTTCGACCATCCCAATCCCGAATACCGTTAGATATAGCGATCCGCCCAGACCCCAATCATCCGGGCCGCGAATCGGGAATCCTCCTTCTTCATCAGCAGGTGGTCCGCTTGATCCAGAGAGAGGAAGCTCTTCGGGTGCTTCGCTGCCTGAAAAATCCGAGCCGCGTTATCAATTGAAACAACGGAGTCCACCGGGCTGTGTAAAACCAGCAAGGCACGGCCAAGCTGCCGGAGATCTTCCTCCAGTGAATGCGAGGTAAGATCCTCCAGAAAGTCTCGTCCAATCCGGAAAGGCCGCCCTCCAATGGAAACGGTCGCTTCTCCTCGTTCCCGGATTTCCGACTCCGCCTCCCGAAATAATAACGCAACATGCTCTGGATCGAATGGCGCTCCAAGAGTCGCCACGGCTCGCACACTCTTGATTCGACGTGCCGCCCTCACGACGGCAGACCCCCCGAGAGAATGCCCGATCAACAGAGAGGGAGCCTCGTAATTCTCGGCGACCCAATCGGAAGCGGCGACCACATCTCCGATATTCGAAGAAAAGGAGGTCTCTTGAAATTCACCCCCGCTTGATCCAAGTCCGGTGAAATCGAATCGGAAAACACCAATTCCAAAAGAAGCGAGTTCTTCGCTGATGTGCTTAACGACTTTGAGATTCTTCGAGCATGTGAAGCAATGCGCAAAGACCGCGATCCCCCGCGGCGCTTCATCCTCCGGCAACTCGAGTTCCGCGGAAAGCTTCTCCCCGAGACTTCCCAAAAAAGTGACTGGTTCCGTCCGTGTGCTCATAGGCTGAATTCATTTCCTTTTTGATCCCGAGAATCCAAGAGGCGGGAGATCCGGCGCGGTGAACAATTTACCCGATTCTAAACGGCTGTCCCATTCTGTTGCTCGAGCCGCGCCCGCCTGCGCAACTCCTGGAGATCGATCAGCCGAACCCGCTTTCCAGATCTTTCGATCAACCCCTGATCTTCCAGCGCCTGCAACTGGCGGCTCGCAAACTCCCGGCTCGTCCCGGAAAGCCTGCCCAGTTCCGCGGCACTCAGGGGAAGAGGAAGACGCCCCCTCTCGCTTGCTTCATCGCCGTTCTCTTCCTCATCCTGCCGCAATATGTCCAGGAGCACCCTGCACACGCGCACTTCCACGGGATAGAGCATCGCCTCCGCCAGCTTTGATTCCAGGCGCTTCAACCCGGAGAAAGACAAACGCGAGATCGTGTACCCGACCTGGGAGTGGCGCCTCAACAGAGCCTCGAAACGGGAGAGCGGAATCCGCAGAAAACACGTTGGGGTAACGGTTACGCATTCAACGGCGAACAGTGAGGCCTTCTCCTCGAAAAAACCGAACATATCGCCGGGGCGGAGGAGCAAGGTGGTGGCTTCGTTTCCGCTCTCGTCGAGATAAATCAACCGCGCATATCCCATTTTCAACAAATACACGCCGGGTTCTGATGAAAGCGGAACGCGCTTTGCCGGACGCCAGATATCGACAAATTCGCCCGCTTTCTTCAGAGCCTTCAACTCGTCTTTGGACAGATTCTTAAAGAGAGGACACTGGCAGAGGTGCCAGAACTTCTCGTCCAAAGAAGGATGTAAATTGGTCACGTTTCTTCTCCTCGCAAAAAGGCAAGATCACACTCAAGAGACGGGAGATTCATCCGAAAAGAAAGGTTTCAGAATGAAAACAAGACGCCCCTTCAATAAAAACACCGCATTCACCCTCATCGAACTGCTCATCGTGGTCGCGATCATCGCCATTCTCGCGGCCATCGCCGTCCCCAATTTTCTCGAGGCGCAAACACGGGCAAAAGTTTCCCGCGTTAAGAGCGACATGCGTACCACCGCCACAGGCGTCGAAATCTATCGCATCGATAACAATGATTATCCACCAGGATTTGGCCTGACGGTGGATCCAAACGATCGCTGGCGCTTTGGCCTCTGGCTCTTGTCCACCCCCGTCGCCTATGTCTCCAGCGCCAATTTCCAGGATCCCATGCACCCTCGAAGCGTTGGGGGAGGCCGCCAGCACCCAACCGAATCCACCCTTCAATACAACTCCCACGCAAATGATCCCGTCGATGGACGCACCGGGGTCATTTTGTCCGAATTCCTCCGATTCACCGGCCGCGCTCCACAAGGCACCTCCGTGGTCGCCCATGGAGCCAATGGCTATAAACTCGAACCCGGCGTCAAAACCGACTGGTGGTCGCTCTTCAGCAACGGGCCCGATGGGATATCAGGCTTTGCCGGCACCTACCCCGGGGATGATCTGGAAATCCGCATCGTCAAATCGGATCAGGATCTCGGCCAGTTCCTCGACTTCGTCTACGATCCAACCAACGGCACCATCAGCCAGGGCAATATCTTTCGCGCCGGAGGCTCGGCCATGAACCCCGCCGGCCGCTTTATCTCCCAGGGAGACAAGTAGCGAGGGGAAATCTTGCCACTGAGGCCGCTCTTTTCCGGGCGCCGGGCTGTCCTGGCTCGTTTCGGCCCGCAGCTTGTTGCCCAACAGCAGATACTGCCGGAGGGATTATATGACCCATCGTTCATTCATCGCTCTTCTGGGAAGTTTCCTTCTCCTCATGCTCTCTTCTTGCAAGACACCCGAAGACCTGAACGAGCGCTTCGAGGACAAGGCCGAATGGGCCGCCTCCGCCTTTCCCGCGCC
>CAYFUR010000060.1:0-21373 GCA_964346275.1 uncultured Candidatus Sumerlaeota bacterium | reverse complement strand
TTCTGGAGGCGAATCCGCCTGGTGCCGGGCATTACGATGAACCTGAGCAAGTCCGGCGCGTCGCTTTCCTTTGGCCCGCGGGGGGCCAAGGTAACCGTTGGCGGGCGCGGCAGCCGCGCGACGGTCGGCGCGCCGGGCACGGGCATGTTCTATACGCAGAAGCTGGGAGGAGGCCGTGGCGGTTCTGGCTCGCGGGCCCGGACGGCTCGGCCCACGGCACCGAAAGTTTCGCCGGAGCAGCGGCTCAGCCTGGGGTTTTTCCAGCGCCTGTGGACGGCGGAGGGAGAAGAGGCATTCGTGGATGGCGCGCGGGAACTGGTCCGGGGAAATCACGATGGGGCGCTGGAGCATTTCCGGCGCGGGCTCGACCGGGCGGACAACGCCTTTCTGGCCGGATTTGTTTCTTTGAAGAGGGGGCGGCCCGGGGACGCGGCGCACTACCTGGTGAAGGCGTTGGAAAACGAACGCCAGCTCGGCGTGCTGTTCGATCGCTATGGACTCGACGTGGTTCTCTCCATGGGGATCACACCGGAAGTCACGGCGCACATGGGACCCAACAGGCGCGGGGCGCTTCTGGGGTTGACGGAGGCCTACCAGGAGTTGGGCGAGATGGACTATGCGCGGCAATGCCTGGAACGCCTCTCGCGCATGGATCCCGGTGATCCTTTTGTGAAGGTGTCGCTGGCGGAGGTGCTTCTGGAAGCGGCCAGCAGGAAGGATCTCCAGCGCATCGTGAAATTGAGCAAGGACGTGGAGAATGAATCAACGATCCATGCGGCGCTGCTGCTCTACAAGGGGCGGGCGCTGGACCGGATGGGGCTGCACACGGCGGCGCGTGACGCCTATACAGCAGCGCTCCGGCGGAAAAAAGACCGGCCGGAGGATTTACTGCGCGTGTTGCGCTACGAGCGGGCGTTGATCTACGAAAAGCTGGGGCGGAAAACGCGCTCGCGGCGCGAGCTGGAAAAGATATACGCCGAGGCGCCGGGCTTTGAAGATGTTGCCCAGCGCCTCGGGCTGAAGTGATTTTGTCTATACTTTTCGTTCAGGCGGTTTGTTCGCCGCCGGTTGTTTGAATGGGTCCATCCATGCGAAGCGGCAAGGACAGGTCCGCCGATTTGAGGTGCAAGTCGCGCTGGGGGAAGGGGATTTCGATGCCCGCTTCCTTCAGCCCCCACCACGCTTCGTAATAAAGATCGGCGATGACGGTGATACTGGACAGATCGAATCCCAGAGTGCCCAATACGATGAACAGGGCGACCCCCATGAGCGAATAATGGAGCAGCTTGAGAATCAGCTATTCGGTGGATTTCTCCAGGCGGAACCGCGGAACCACGCGCTGGCTGAGTATGCGCTGGAAGACTTTGGAAAACGCGTTGAAAAGAAAGAGGATGATCAGGCTGAGGACAATCGAGGAGGGCGTGATGATTCCATCTCCGACCTCGATTTTGAAATCCAGGATGGGCTGGACATAACTTTGAAACTTCTTCAGGATATCGTCCATGGGTGCACTCTCCTTCCTGTTCGTAGAAGGTAAAAGAAAAGCAGCTTATCTCCGAGGAGACAAGCTGCTTTCTTGAGCGCTGATTGTTGCGTTGGGAATCAGTAGAGGAGGTATTGTTCGCGAAGGGCGAGGAAGGCCTTCGATTCGGGCTCGTATTTCTCGATCAGTTCGGCGGGTGTCATGTTTTCTTCATTGAGCAGGCCCCAGAGTTCCGGCTTGCCAAAGCTGGTTTTGAATCCGCCGAGTTCTTTGTAGTCCTCGGGGAACAGCTCTTCCATGGCCTGGACCATGTGAAGGCCCGCATAGACGCTGTTGAGTTCATCGCGGTCGAGGATAATGGCAAAGACGCCGTGGCAGCGTTCGTTCTGGAATTTGTGCCACTTGGCGGTGGGCGTGAAACTGTAGGGGACAAAGCGGATGCCGGGGATGTTGCGGCTGTTGAGTTCCTCGGCCAGTTTTTCGCCGTCCATGTAGGGAGCGCCATACATTTCAAAGGGGCGGTCGGTGCCGCGTCCACAGGAAAGCCAGGTGGTTTCGGCGGCGCCCAGGCCGGGATAGAGGATGGCGCCGGCGAGGGTTTTCATGTTGGGCGAGGGATGCTCCCAGAGCAGGCCGGTGTCGTCCCAGTGCATCCAGCGCTCCCAGTTTTTCATGGGAACGATTTGCAGGTCGCAACCGATACCAAAGTGATCATTGAACATTCTGGCCAGCTCGCCAACGGTCATGCCGTGGCGTGTTGGAATCGGATAGATTGCGGTGTTCACGCCGGTGACTTCCTCGGCGGCGACGAAGCCCTCCACCTTGGTGCCGTTGATGGGATTGGGACGGTCGAGAACGAGGAATTCCTTGCCCTGCTCCCGGGCGGCCTCCATGGCCATGGCCATGGTGCCGATATATGTATAGAAGCGGGTGCCGATGTCCTGGATATCGAAGACGAGAATATCCAGCCCCTCGAGCATTTCCGGCGTGGGCTTTCGCGTATCGCCGTAAAGGCTGTGAATGGGCAGGCCGGTTTTATCATCCATGCCGGAATCGACTTTTTCGTCGGCGGTGCCCCGGATGCCGTGCTCGGGACTGAAGAGCGCAACGAGTTCCACCTCGGGAGCATCGTGGAGAACGTCGATGGTGCTCTCGTTCATGCGGGTGAGGCCGGTGTGGTTTGTGATCAGCCCGACGCGTTTGCCCGCGAGGGGTGCGAAACTCTGCCCGGCGATGACGTCGATTCCCGGATAGACGTTTCCACGCACGGATACCTTTTCCGCATGAATGCCCATGGTGGAGCATCCGGCGATTGCCCCGACCAGGAGGAATGTGGCGGAAAGAGCCACAAAGCGAATGAAAGACATGGTTGAATTCTCCATCTGATAAGTCAAAACGACTGATTCCTAGGCGAGAGGGCTGAGAGGTGTCAATTGAGGTTGGTAGATGGCCGCAATTTTCCAGGCTTCGGGCCGAAACGCTTCTTATGTGTTTTCGAGATTATATGAGAATTGAGCGGACTTCAGGGAAACCGGCGGGACAGCAGATTGAAAGAGGTTGACGGAATCGGAGGGCGCGTCTCTCGTTAAAGCTGAAAGTCCGATTTCTTGAGAGGAGAAAACCTCAAGGTGGCCAGACACATAAACTTCTCCAGCCTGTCTTTCCTTGTTTTGTCTCTCTTGCTCGTCCCGCCGGTTTTCGCTGAGCCGCCCATGGTGGGTTCCTTCGATCCGGGAAAAGGCTGGATCGTGGAAGCGTATCGGCCCCAGGAGCCGGCACCCTCGCCGGAAAGCACAAAGCAGATCAGCGGCGAGACACTCAGTTTTTCCCTCAATTACCAGGACGTGAATCGGAACACCAATTTTGGCTTCGACGATCCGTCGCACGGGCCGGCGCGGCGGGCTGTGTTCGAGGCGGTATTGATGCGCATCGATTCGCTTGTTCAAAACTCGGGCACGGTTGATATCGAGGTCAAACAATCGCAAAACGTCGGATCAGGCCTGGTAGCCAGCGCCGGGCCTCTGGTTCTGCTGCAGAATGGTTTCACCGGCGGAGCCGTTTTCGAGCGCCTTGTCAATAATGGCGGCAACGATACCCTGCCCGGCTTTCCGGATATGAATATCCAGGTGGACTTTGGCCACGATTGGTATAGCGGTTTCGAGGAGGTGCCCGATGGAAATCTGGACCTCTATTCCGTGCTGCTCCACGAGATGCTCCATGGCTTGGGCATGGTTTCTTTGAGCAACGAAAACGGACAGAGCGTTTTTCAGGGACAGGCGAATATGCTGTCGCTCTACGACGACTTGCTGGAAACGGCCAGCGGTGAGCCCATCTGGTCGGGAAATACGCCTTCGCTCCAGGTCGATGCGCAGGTTTTATCGGGAGGGCTTAACTCCGTTTACTTTGCGGGTACGGAAAGCACCACTTCGTTAGGTTCCCGCCCTGCGCTTCATACGCCACCTTCTTTCAGCAGCGGCTCGAGCCTTGGGCACTGGCAGGAGGACACGAGGCAGTTTGGCAGATTCGCTGTCATGAATCCGGTTTTTCTCCGGGGAGCAGTTTTTCGTGAACTGCTTCCCTTCGAAAAGGCGGTCCTGGCCGATCTCGGCTATACGGTGGACCTGGCGGAGCCTCCGAGCAGTGACCCCTCAGTGGTCCTGGCCCAGCTCAATTCCTTTCACTGGGAATCGAGATCACCGGCCTTCAACTCTCCGGAGTTCAACGAAGTTGGCGGGCTGGGCCTCGCCGTGGTCGAGAATTCCGGCGTCACCTTTGGCTTTTGGGAAACACGGGAAGCGCTGGACCCGCTGGGGGCGGGAACACACCGCCTCACGTTCCAATTCAACGCTCCCCCGCCCGGCGCCGGTTTGCGGCAGCCCGAGATTCGCGTCCGTGTCTTTTCCGAAGATAACAGTTTCACGGACATGGCCGTGATGGCCCAGGCGGGGGACCAATTCCTTCGCGACCAGGTGGTTGTCTATACCGAAAGCGACGGCAGCACCCGCTGGAAGATCGCGGTGGATTTATTGAGCACCACTGACGATACGGAAGGCGGCGTGACGCTGACCGCGATCACGCGGGAAGCCGTCGATGTCCAGCCCGTGGCGGAGAAAAGACACGATCACGTGCGAGGGGAAAAGGTTTACTGCTGCGGAGCGCCGGAATGACCAGGCTCTGATTCATGGGCGATGACATCTTCCATGGGTGAGAGGGTCACGGACCAGTCGAAGCTCTTCTCGGCAAATTCGCGGGCGCGGTGGGAAAGCTCCTCGCAGCGCCTGGGATCACTCAGGAGGCGGCGCAGTTCGCGGCTGAATTCGTCGGGATCGAGGAGGACGATGGACTTCAGTGCCTCCTCATCCAGGCCACGGGCGCCAATGCGGGTGGAAAGGACGGGAAGGCCGGCGGCGAGATAGTCGAAGAGCTTGAGGCTGGTGCCGCTGCCGGTCATCATCGGATTGAGGGCAAAATCCGACGTCTTGAGCAGAAAATCCTTCACCGGCGTGCTGACCATCCCCATGAGGAGCACGTTGCCGGGCAAGTAGCGGTTCCAGAACCAACCGCTGACGGAACCGACAAGCAGGAAGAGCACGCGGGGATGCTCGCGGGAAATTTTGTCTATAATCAGGGAAGCGGCTTCTTTGTTGGGAGGGTGGCCGGAACCGAGAAAAATGGCGACAAACTCCCGCCCGAATCCGATTTCGCGCCGCAGCTTGCGCCGCTCCTCGTGGCTCAGGACTTCCGCCTTCGAGCAATCCACTCCGTTCGGACAGATATACGACCGCCCATTGAGCGAGGGCACCAGCTCGGCCAATTGCTGGCGGTTTTCATCGGACACGCAAAAAACCGCCTCCGAACGCCGGCAGGCATTGATTTCCGCGTCTTTGACCTTGCGGATCAGGTAGCGGGAGAAAGGACGCTGTTTATAGAGCTTCTGCTTCAGATCGTATTCCGTGTTGTGGGAATCAAAGTAGAGCTTCACGCGCTTGGGGAGGCGGCGGGAGATGGGTTCCATATACGGATGGCTGAGCATGACTCCGTCGGCATGGCGCACTTCGCGCCGGAAGAGTTCCGTATAGCGCGGCGTCAGCCACTTGGTCAGCAGAAGCGCCGTCGTGTCGTCGGCGCTGCATCCCACGGCGTGGGAGATGACGGCATCCAGTTGGCGGTGCGTTGTCGATCGCGGGACATTGAGTTCCTCGAGGTTCTTGTTAATCTGGATGCGCCGCCCTTCGGAACCGGATGAAAGCGTCAGGATGGAAACATTGACTCCGGAATCCGCCAGACGCCGCGCGACCGCTTCCACGCGGACCTGGCCGCCTTGTTCCGCCGGATAGACAGAATAATCGTTCAGGATGATAATGCGGCGGCCGGAGAGCTTCAGATCATAGAGATCCGCCACGGCCTCGCCAATCGCCGACCAGGAATACTGGTTTTCGACAAGCTCGCGCCCCTCCCGTGCGAGGAGGCCGCGCAAGACATCGTCCCCGAGGAGTTCCTCGAGCGCATCGGGCAGGAGTTCCGCCTCTGCCACCAGGGCATGGCGCCGGTCCTCGATGCCGAGGCCCCGGGCGCCGTGGGGCGTGGTGAGAACGGGGAGGCCCGCGGCGAGGTATTCGAGGATTTTCAGATTCGTGCCGCTGCCCGTCGCCACGGGGTTCAATGCCGCATCGCAGCCCCAGAGAAGAGATTGTTTTTCTTCCTCGTTGATCAGCCCGAGAAGGCGCACATTGTCGGGCAGGGGGCGCTGGCCAAAGGCTTCGCATACTTTCCCGGCGATGAGAAAATCCACCTCGGGAAATGCCAAGGCAAGGCGATGCGCTATCAAGTCCACCGCCTCGATATTCGGCGGGTGATAGCTGCCGAGGAAGAAACACGCCGAGCGGGCCTGGGACAGCTTCAGCCTCTCGCGGGCGATCGTGCGCTGGCCTTCTCCCGGGCAAGGCCGCGTCTCCTCGACATCGACGCCATTGGGAACAAGGAGCATGCGGGCGCGCTCCATGCCGAACTCGCGATGAAAATAATCGAGATCCGCCTGGCTGCACCCCTGGACAAGATCGCTCCCGCTGAGGAGGCGTTTCTCAAGACGGCGAACCCACGCGGTCGCAGCGCGCCCCTGGGGCGAACGGCCGAACATGTCGCGCGCCATCACCGTTTCAACGTTGTAGGAGTTATAGACGTAGAGCTGCTTTCGCGGGCGGCGCTTGGGGATTAATGGCGCGAGGAAGGGGCTTTCCTGGGTGAGAATATCCACGGAACGAGCCAGGCGGGCGGCTTCGTGGCGGAGTTCGCCATGATAGCGCGAGACAAGGGAACAAACAAGGCCGCTGCATTCGGGAAAGCGGGCCGCCAGGTCCATCAGCCGGTGGGTTTTGTCGTATAGACGTGTTTTGGGGAAGCGTTTTTCGCGAAAGTTTTCACAATGTTCGATCGTTTCCCGCTCGGCTTCGCCCAATGTGGGGGACACCATTTCGATTTCGAAGCCGCGCCGGGCAAGCTGGCGGGCAATATGGTGCAGCCTCAGTTCACCGCCGGAGCGCGGCGGGAAAAAAGCGGGGAAGAAAGAGACAATGCCGATGCGTTTCATAGTCGGTGAATCGTGGAGGCTCGCTGTGTCTAAACGTCGAGGGAGACGGCCCGCTGGCGGAGAGAGTGGTCCATCAAGACGAGGGCTGTCATGGCTTCGATCATGGGAACCGCGCGGGGCAGGACACATGGATCATGGCGGCCACGGGGCTGGAGTTCCACCTCTTTCCCTTCGCTGTCCACCGTTTTCTGCTTCTGAAGAATCGTGGCCACGGGCTTGAAAGCGACCCGAAAGAAGATATTCTCGCCATTGGAGATTCCGCCCTGGACGCCTCCCGAACGATTCGTGCGCGTGCCTATGCGCCCCTCGTCGTTGAAGAACGGATCATTGTGCTGGCTACCGCGTAAATACGTTCCGGCGAAACCGCTGCCGATTTCGAAACCCTTGCTGGCCGGGAGCGACATCATCGCCTTGGCAAGGTCTGCCTCAAGCTTGTCGAACACGGGTTCGCCCAGGCCCGGCGGCGTGCCGCGAACAACGCAGTCCACTGTCCCCCCGAGCGAGTCCCCCTGGGACTTCACCTTTTTGATCAGCTCGATCATGCGTTCCGCCACCGGCCCATCGGGGCAGCGGACGATATTCGATTCCACCTGGTTCTCCGAAATCTTATCCGGATCAACGTTTTCGGTGAAGATGTCGGCCACGCGGGAAACCCAGGAGACGATCTCGACGCCCGCCGCCTGGCGGAGAAACTTTTTGGCGAGCGCCGCCGCGGCCACCCGTCCGATCGTCTCGCGGGCGGAAGCGCGCCCGCCACCGCGCCAGTTCCGGATGCCGAACTTTGCATCGTAGGTGTAATCCGCGTGGCTGGGGCGATAGATGTCCTTGAACGGCTCGTAGTCGCTCGCGCGGGCATCCTTGTTCCGCACCATAAGGCAAATCGGCGTCCCGAGAGTCCGGCCCTCGAAAACGCCGGAGAGGATCTCGACCTCGTCGGCCTCGTCACGGGCGGTGGTGATCGCCGACTGGCCCGGCTTGCGGCGGGCCAGATCTCTCTGAATTTCTTCCGCCGTGATTTCCAGCCGCGGGGGGCAGCCGTCCACCACGACGCCGACAGCGCCGCCGTGGCTTTCTCCGAAGGTGCTGATGCGAAAAATGTTACCGTAACTCGAAGCCATAGATCGTCACTCTGGGGAGTTCGCCCCGGCGGGGCGTTCCTGACACCTAAAGGGCCAGGGTGAGCACGGCAAGAGCAAGCTGCAGCAAATGGTCGCGGGAAGGCGATTTTGGGACACTCGGCCAGGAATCGGCCGGAGCGCCGTTTTTTCAAGGGGAAAAGTTCGACAAATCGCCGTATACTCGCTGATGGCAATGGAACACCCATTGCGCGGGAAAAAGAAAGAAGGATTTCAAAACGGATTGGAGAAGAGACTCACATGTTAAGATGGGCATTGATCTTTTTCATCGTTGCTCTCATCGCCGCGGTTTTGGGCTTTGGCGGAATCGCCGAAGCGGCCACGGGAATCGCACAGATCCTCTTTGTCATCTTCCTCGTTCTTTTTTTGCTCTCGTTGATCGTCGGCGTGGGACGCCGGCCGGCAACCAGGCGGTAAGCGTGGAAAACGGAGGAGCAGAAGGAGGAGTTTCATCCAAAAGACTCCTTGGCCACAGGTTTGCTCGCGAAAATCGGCTTGCCGGGTGGTTGGCTGCTTGCTTCTGATCGCCCGGCAGTCTTTTTCCATCTTCCCTTCCCGTTGTACGAACCGTGGCTTTCGCCGGACTGAAAATTCCCAAGTGGAACTTTTCGCCGCGCCAGGAAAAGGCGCGGCTTTTCGTGTGGCCGTCATGGTCCGGCCGCGAAGGCATCCCGACGCTTCTGAAGGTGGCCCTTCCGCTGATCCTGGCCAACGGCATGCATGCCACGAATATGTTTTTCGACCGGACGTTCCTGGCGTGGTTCTCCGCCGACACGTTCACGGCGTCCCTCCAGGCGGGGGCGCTCCACTGGCTTGTCCTGACGCTCTTTTTCCAGACCGTGATATATGCGAGCACCTTTGTGGCCCAGTACGAGGGGGCAAAGGAAACGCAAATGATCGGGCCGGTGACCTGGCAGGCGGTCTATCTCGCGCTTTTCGGCAGCCTGGTGCTGATCCTTTGCGCGCCACTGGGCTTTCCGCTTTTTCGATGGATTGGACATGAGGGGAACCTGCCTCTGTTGGAAGGACAATACTTCTCTGTCATGTGCCTGGGCAGCGTGGGCATGCTGCTCAACGCGGCGCTCTATTCCTATTATATCGGCCGGGGCCGGACGGCGATGGTCCTCTTTGTCAATGCATGCTCATGCCTGCTGAATATCTGCCTGAATGCCTGGATGATCTTCGAGGAAATCTGGATCTTCCCCATGGGCATCGAGGGAGCCGCCTGGGCGACAAACATCTCGGCCCTCGCCGGGGCGGGAATCTTCGGCCTGCTCATGGCGGCGGAAAAGGGCGCGGAATCGCGCTTCTCGCTCTTCTCGGGCTGGCGCTTCGATCGGAAGCTCTCGACGCGCATCCTGCGCTTTGGCGTGCCTTCGGGGGTCCACGGCGTCCTGGACATGCTGGGATTCACGACGTTTCTGCTGGTCGTGGGGGTTTTCGGCTATCACGCCCAGCATGCCAGCAACCTGGCGATGAATCTGAACCTGTTTCTGTTTCTGCCCGCCATCGGCGTCAGTAACGGCGTGCAGATTCTGACCGGCCAGCTTTGCGGCGCCAAGCGCCACCGCGCCGTCGAGCGCCTGGCCACGGGAACCGCGCTGATTACACTGATCTACATGGGCGTCACCATCGGCATCTACCTTGGCGCGCCGGACAGTTGGCTCGAGTGGTTTCGCGGTGGCATGCCGGAGGAGGAATGGCGCACGACTCTGGAGCTGACCCGGGTGTTGCTGGTCATTGTGGCGGCCTACACGCTGTTCGATGCGCTCATGCTGATTTACAGCGGCATCCTCAAAGGGGCTGGCGACACGCATTTTGTGATGTGGGCGACGATCGTTTTCTCGCAGGCGCTCTTTATCTGGCCGTGTGTGATTCTGGCGGCTTTCAAGGACCAGTTCTCCGATCCGACCCACGGTCTCTACGCGGCCTGGGCTTCCTGTTTCGCCTATATCACCTTCCTGGGGCTCTTCAATCTTTGGAGATTCCGGAACGGCTACTGGCGGACCATTGAAGTCATCGACCAGGACACACCGCCCGGCGCGGCTCGCAAATCGGACAGCGAATCCGCAACTCCACCCCGAAAACCAAATGGGAGGGAGCCGCTGGAGTCGGCGTGAAGGCGGCGCCGGGCGACACTTGACTTGCGTGAGCCGTGAAAAGGCTGGCGGAGCCTCGAGGCCCGGGATTGATGATCGAGATTGCCACCTGCGGCGCGGCCTTTACTCTGGAGGAAGATTGAGGGACGCGGCGCGAGTAATGAGGCCCTTTCCCAATCAAACTGACGAACCCAGCCGAAACCGACAAGCATGAAAACTTTACATGGCCAGTATAAGCACGTCTGGAAACCCGCGCAGCCGGGGGCGCCCGTTCTGGTCCTGCTCCACGGAATGGAGGGGGACGAGAGGCGCATGTTGAGCCTGGGGAGGCGCCTCGCGCGCGGCTGGCACCATCTCAGCATTCGCGGCAATGTTTCCGAGGGGCGATACGTGCGTTATTTCCGGCGCCACGCCGAAGGAGTCTTCGACGAAGAGGATATCCGGGGGCGCGCGGATGATCTGGCCAGTTTTCTCGAGGAGGCCGGCCGCCATTATGGTTTCGCCAACCGGGAATTGACCGTCCTGGGTTATTCCAACGGCGCAAACATGGCGGCGTCCATGGCGCTGGTGCGCCCCGATGCTTTCCAGCGCGGTGTTCTTCTGCGGCCAATGATGCCTTTCGATGTTGCCCAAGTACCCGGCCTGGAGGGAAAGGAATACCTGATCCTGGCAGGGAAGGAGGACCGAATTTGCCCGCCGGACCGCGCAAGGCGGCTGGCCGAGACGCTGGCGGAAGGCGGGGCGGTGGTGGAGCTGGAATGGCAGGAGGCAGGCCACGACCTGGTTCCCGCCGATTACAGACGGGGGCGGGAATGGCTCCAGGCAAGGAATACCGGCTGAGTTCTGCTTGCGATTCTCCCCGCTCATTCCGAGGGTCAGATGATAGTCACACGTGACGAAGGGATCGGGTTGGCTCCGAGTTGTTGATCAATCCCCCGGCCACACGATTTTTATTAAGGGTGACCTGCACAGCATCCCCACTTTGGGGTTTTCATGGTCGGAAGGATTCTCGCATTCTTAAGCCATTGGCTGTCCGAGTCACACCGGAGTAATGACAGATGTCCTCCATTCAACGCGTTAAAGACGCCTCCCTCTCTGAACGCATCAGCCCGGAAGAGCTGGTCGGGCTTTACAAGAACATGTGCCTTTCGCGTTTACTCGACGACGAGGAAATCCGGCTGAAAAAGCGGAATCTGATCTTCTTCCAGGTGAGTAGCGCCGGGCACGAAGCGATCGGCGTGGCGGCGGCTTCGCTGCTGCGCCCGGGCCAGGATTGGTTTTTCCCGTATTATCGCGACCGGGCGATGTGCCTCCAGATCGGCCTTTCCGCCGAAGAAATGCTGTTATCCGCCGTCGGCGCGGAGAGCGATCCGATTTCCGCCGGGCGCCAGATGCCGGCCCATTGGTCGAAGCGCGATCTGAATATCGTGACCCAGTCTTCCCCAACGGGCACCCAATTCAACCAGGCCGTGGGCGTGGCCGAGGCCGGGCGCTATGCCCGCAACGCGGGCCTTCCCGAAAAGGCGGAGGAGGACGAAGTGGCTCTCGCGTGTTCCGGCGAGGGCGCGACGAGCGAAGGCGAGTTCTGGGAAGCGCTTAACGTGGCGGCCAACCGCAAGCTGCCCGTTCTCTTTCTCATCGAAGACAATGAATATGCGATCTCGGTCCCGGTCGAGGTGACGACAGCCGGCGGGTCTATCTCGCGGTGCTTTGAGGGCATGCCGAATATGAAGGTGATGTGCTGCGATGGCACGAACCTCATGGAGAGCCTGGATGCCTGCGAGGAAGCGGTGGATCACATCCGCGGGGGCAACGGGCCGGTGTTGCTCCACGCCAAGGTCACGCGGCCTTACTCCCACTCCCTTTCCGACGACCAGATTTACTATCGCACGAAAGAGGAACTGGAAAAAGAGAAGGAGCGCGATTGCCTGATCCAGGTGGAAAAACACCTGATCAAAAAGAAGATCCGCACGGCTCTGGAAATCGAAGAGATGAAGGCGGACTTGGCGAAAGAGCTGCGCGCCGCAAGCGCCAAAGCTCTGGAAGCGCCCAAGCCTGACCCCAAGACCGTCTGTACGCATCTCTTTTCGTCGCGGGATTTAACGGAGGATCTTCCCAAGGTGAGCGGGTTGCCCCGCCACGGAGGCGAGCCCATCGCCATGGCCCAGGCGATCAACCGGACGCTGAAGGAGGAAATGGGCCGGAACGAGCGCATTCTGGTCTTCGGAGAAGATGTGGCTGATGCCTCCCGCGAGGAAGCCTTTGAAACCTGCAAGGGCAAGGGGGGTGTTTTCAAGGTCACCTATGGCCTGCAGAAAGAATTCGGATCGGACCGTGTCTATAACACCCTGCTTGCGGAGGCCAGCATCATTGGGCGGGCCATCGGCATGGCGGCGCGCGGCCTGAAGCCCGTGCCGGAGATCCAATTCTTCGATTTCATCTGGCCCGGCTTTAACCAGATTCGCAGCGAACTGGCGAGTTTCCGCTGGCGTTCGGCGGGGGACTGGGGCGCGCCAGCGGTGGTCCGCGTTCCCATCGGCGGATATCTCCGCGGCGGCTCGATTTATCACTCGCAAAGCGCCGAATCGATTTTTATTTCCTGCCCGGGGCTCAAGATCGCCTATCCGTCCAACGCCGCCGACGCGATGGGATTGCTGCGCGCGGCGCTTCGGATGGACGACCCGGTGATGTTCTTCGAGCACAAGCATCTCTATCTCTCGGCGGCGAGCCGCTCGCCCGATCCGGGATTTGATCATATCGTTCCCTTTGGCAAAGCGGCGATCAAGCGCTCGGGCACGGACTTGACGCTGATCACCTGGGGCGCTCTTGTGCACAAGAGCCTGGAAGCAGCGGAAAAAGTGGCCAAGCGCCTGGGCGTGGAAGTGGAAGTGGTGGACTTGCGCACGCTGGTGCCCATGGACCGGGAAACGGTGCTGGCCAGCGTTCAGAAAACGGGCCGCGCCCTGGTGGTGCACGAGGAGCCGAAAAGCTGCGGATTCGGTGGCCAGGTGGCGGCGCTCCTTGCCGACGAATGTTTCGAATGGCTTGATGCGCCCATCAAACGCGTTGCGGGCAAGGACGCCTGGGTGGCATATACCCCGGTATTGGAAGAAGCCATGCTCCCCTCGGTTGGCGATATTGTCGCTGCCCTGGAGGACTTGGCGCAGTATTAATCCTCAATCAGGATTCAGCGATTCATGGCGCAGGAAAATATCGAAGTGGTGATGCCCCAAATGGGGGAAGCGATCACCGAGGCCACGATCTCCGTCTGGCACAAGAAAGAAGGAGATGAGGTCGAGGAGGGCGAAGCCTTGCTCGACATCTCGACAGCCAAGGTGGAGGTGGATCTCCCCGCTCCCCAGTCCGGCGTCCTGGCGAAGATTCTCCACCAGGAAGGCGAGACGGTGCCGGTGGATACGCTGATTGCCGTGATGGCTCCGCCGGGGACGGATCTTTCCAACTTTCATTACGAACCGAACGGCAGCGAGAATGCCGTCCGCGAGGCTCCGGAGCCCCGCCAGCACAGCGAAGAGACAAAAGAGCCGGAGGCCGCTCCGGAAAGGAAAAGCGGGACGCCCAAGGCCGAACCGGTCGAACCGCGCAAGAAAGACGATGCCGCCCCGGCAACGGAGCAGGAAGAACAGACGGAAGCGGACCGGGAGCGCGAACGCGAGCACCTGATGAAGCGGCGCAGTTCGCCGCTGGTGCGGAACATGGCGAAGGAGTTGAAGATCGATCTGGAGCAGGTCGAGGGCACGGGCCGCCATGGGCGCATCACCAAGCGCGACCTGGAACGCTATCTCTCCGAACAGAAAGATTCCATGGGGCAATCGGCCGCGGCCCAGCCCGCGCGGCCAAGGCCCCGCCAGAAACGCTTTGACGGAGCGATGAAGTTCGACACCGTCTCCGGGCCCGGCGATGAATCCACGCTTCTTCCTCCGGAAGAAGTCACCGTGCCGATCATGCGGCGGCAGATCGCCGACCAGATGATTCGCAGCGTCACCAATATACCTCAGGCTTACACGGTTCACGAGGTGGATTTCACTCAGCTCGAGCGTCTGCGCCTTCGTTACAAAACAACCTTCGAGGCGCAATTCAACGCGCGCCTGACGCCAATTGTTTTCCTTATCCGGGCGGTTGCGGATGCTCTGATGGCGTGCCCGTATATCAATGCCTCATGGGGCGGCGACCGGATTATCCTGCATCGCAACGTGAATATCGGCATCGCGGTGGCGATCAGGAATGGACTCGTGGTGCCGGTGATCAAGTGCGTGGAAACGATGAGCCTGGCGGGAATCGCACGGGCCGTGATCCAGATCGCCCAGAAGGCACGGGATGGCCAGTTGCAGCCAAAAGACATGGAAGGCGCGACGTTTACAATCACCAGCCCGGGCCAGCTTGGCGCGACTCTGGGCATTCCGATCGTGAATCGCCCCCAGGGCGGCATCCTCCACTTTGGCGCGATCCAGAAAGTGCCCGCGGTGGTGACAGGCCCGGACGGGGAAGACTGCATCGCGGTCCGCCAGCGAGCCATGCTTACCCTTGGCATTGACCATCGTCTCATCGACGGGTGGGAAGCGGACAAGTTCATGGTTCATGTGAAAGAACACCTCGAGAGGGCGGAGTTTGGCCTGCCCTTATAGACAGGTGAGACGCTTTCAAGACAACTTTTCAAAGGGGACTTGCTATGAGGACACTGTCCTTTTTCCTTCGGGCTGCCGCTGGGCTCGTGCTGGCGGGGGCTCTGTCCGGCTGTGTGGGGATCTACGACAATTCGAGCGCATTCTTCAACCCGCCGGAACCGGGAATGGCAGAGCAAGCCATGCTGGAGAAGTATGGCACGCCGGCGTTTGCCATGGATCTGGAGAACGGCAAGCGCGTCTATACGTATAAGGTCCGCGATAACAAGTATATTGTCCTCGTGGGATTATACGATGGTTATGACCTGGTGATCGCCTGCGAAGATGGCGAGGTGAGCAAGGTGAGCCGCGTTCCCCGGGCGGAGGCCTTCACACTGTTCCAGCCTGTCCCCTGGGCGGAAGCGGCGGAATAACGCCTCGCCGAGGGTCAGGCGGTGTTGCTTTGGGGCGCCTTGGCGTGGCGCATCAGTTCACCGCGGCGCACGAAGACAACCTCGTCGGCAATATCCACGGCCAAATCGGCAATGCGCTCCAGGGCCTTGCTGACCCCAATGGCGTTTGTGGCCTGGTAGATAAACTCCGGCGTGTCCCGGCCGATCTCGATGATCTGGGTGATCGTTTCCTGGTTCAGGCGGTCGACCTTGTCATCGCGGCTGCGCAACTCGCCCGCCAGGGCTGCGTCGATGTCCACGAATGAGCGAATCGCATCATCCCACATATTACGCACAAGCTCGTATTCACGAGGAATGTCCACGTAGGGACGCATGGCGGGCTTGTCGCAAATGCGCAGTGTCGAGTGGGCAATGTTCACGGCGAGATCGCCGGCCCGCTCGATGGTGGTGTTGATGCGTAGAAAAGCGACGAGCATCCGCAGGTCGCGCGCGACCGGCTGGTTCAGCGCGATGGTCTGGATCGCATGCTCTTCGTGCTCGTCCTCGAGAAGATCGAGGTGCTCGTCGCGCTGGATGACTTCACGAGCCAGCACCGCGTCCTTCGTGACGAAGGAAGCGACCGCTTCGCCAAGCAACTTTCCCGCGACCTCACCCATTTGGAAGAGCGATGTCTGCAGTTCATCGACGTGGCTTTGAAACTGTGTGCTGACTGGCATTGTTCTGCACCCTTCTTCTATGCAATCGCGCGAAACGCTTTGTCCCACGTGTGGGAAGATTCTATTACTACCCAGGATCGGGACCGATGCAAGAACAATTCATTTTTTTTCACAAATTGTCACTGAATTGCAGCGAAACCTCTGAAGAACCTGGGGAAAACACCCAGTTTCCCCATAAGAGTCTATCCCGGAATACGGCAGATCGTCAGATGTTTCTTATTCCGCCAGCGAGAGAGCAAAGAGCCAGGCGCGATTGTTGATATTCTCGAGATTGGCGGCTTTCACGAGAATCTGATTCTCTCCCTCTTTCAGCTCGACCACGACTTCGGCGGTCTGAAAACCACTCTTCTTCTCGCCGTCGTACACCAGATCTCCGTTCAGCCAGATGCGGAGCCAATCGTCGTGGGTGAGGCGCAGTCTGGCGGTTTCCGCAGCGTCCGCTTCGATTGTGCGGAGCGCATACGCGGCGGTTTCTTTCGGCTGGGCGAAATTCGTGGGCAGGCGCGGATGAAAGTACGGGGAGAGATGAACGAATCCTCCGATTTCCGGAACGCCCTGGATCCACCGGGTTTTCATTTGGGGGAGGCCTTCGTCCACAGCGGTTTGATAGACGCCAAAGTTTGCCGGCTCGGTGTGTTTGAAATCGATCTTCTCCTCTGGAAACCGTTTTTGTACAAATTCTAATCGCGTCCCCGCTGGAAAAGGCCCGCAGATTTCCCAGGTGGTTTCGCTTGAATGAACGTCCGGCGAGACCTCGGCGTCCATGCGCCGGGCTTCCCTGAGTGGAAGCGGCCCGGTTGCGGGTTCCGCTTCCTGGTAAGCGTACAAAACGCTCGTCACAGAATTGGCAAAGGTTCCCAGTCCCATCCAAAACGAATCCTGGAAGAGGATCGTTTCCGGATCGAAAAAGCGGTAGGCGGAAAAAATGAGATAGGGATTCCCAGCTTTTGTTGATTCTTGCGTGACTTGGCCGGCGGTTCTTCCCCGGTAATGAATGAAATCGGGAGCATTCTCGCTGACAATGTAATAGGGCGAACCGACCGGGCCATTGGAGAAAGGCTCCATGCCGAAGGCCGTGCCGAATAGGTCTTCCCCTCCGATTCCATGAAGAACCGAGGGAGCCGACCCCTTTCCGTCGAGAAGAATCAAATCTCCCCCGCCATGGTACCAGGCATCGGTGCGGTCGGAAACGGTCATGCCAAGGGCCACCCCCGCGAGGATCCCGGGCCCTTGGCCCGCTCCGATGAAATAGGGCCGGCCATAACGCCGGGCGGGATTGGCTCGGCGATACTGGGTGCGAAAGCGGCGTCGTTCAGAGAAGTCTTCTCCAAAGAGATGATAGTCCGCCTGGAAATAGACATCGAGGTCGCGCCCGGCCTGGTTTTCCAGCGTGAGGCGGATTTCCTCGCCAAAAGGCATGGGGAAATAGGAGTTGAAGCCCCCCTGGGCGGTGACACGCAGGTAGGGTGATTGGATGCGGGCGGGTTCCCGGCCATGAAATTGAGCAAAGAAGGCGGAGACGGGGATTTCGACGTCGGGGGCCTCGCGGCGATCGGTGTAAACGCGAAGGATGAGATCAAGGCCCGTGGAGGTCGTCTCTGGAGCGCGATTAAACGTCATCCAGAAATGGCGGATGGCGCCGGGCCCCGGGATCCCGCCGAGTTCCACCGTTTCCCCGGCGGGAAGCCATTCCTGGGCGCTGAGGCGTCCGGACTGGCGGGGCGCGGGGAGATCGAGGCCGAAGTCGCTCGCCGGGAGTTTCACCGGCAAGGCGAAGTTGAAAATCGACAAGAGCATCAGGAAGGCGGGCAGCAGCCGGCACATGGGCCATTTCTCCATCAAGAAGTCTGAAAACAATCGCTTTTTCTTCCCATTCGGACAACGGCTTTCCCGCTCAGGAGAGTGAGAGAAAAGGCCTGCTTCGGGGCGGCGCGTCAAATTTTTGCCCCCCGGCCTCCAGGCGGTCAAAAAAATCACTGACAAAGGACGGGGCGAGAGCCAGACTTTTCTCGATAGATTACGCTCCCAGGGGGCCAGAGCATG
Organism: uncultured Candidatus Sumerlaeota bacterium; assembly: GCA_964346275.1. Lineage (GTDB taxonomy): Bacteria > Sumerlaeota > Sumerlaeia > SLMS01 > SLMS01 > CAYFUR01. Next base: position 3,277 of record CAYFUR010000060.1, on the reverse strand, counting down.
TCCAACGATCCCTACAAAACAGCCCGAAAAGAAATGGAAATGCTGCTGAAAGTTGAAGGCGGCGTTTCCGTGGATGAGATCAGCAAGAAGAAGCGCGGGCTGAAAGACCGGTTGAAGAAGTCCGGTGAAGAAGCAAGCCGGCTGAGCGAAGCAAGCAGCTCGGCCTACACGCCGGAGATGGCGGAAGAAGATTTTGAACTTGGCCCCGGCGCTATGCCCTCGGTGGGCGACGTTCTCAAGGGCCTGGCGGAAAAGTCGGGCCTGGAGTACAAGGACCTTCGTGAATACGACTTCAAAAACGAGGAGAAGATGGACCGGCTGACGTCGTACATCCCGTCGGTGACCGCGCGCGAGCGGCGCATCTTCCCCGTCGATGAAAAAGAGAACCCAAGTGGCGGCAATCCGATCCTGGTGATCGCCATTGCCGACCCGCTCGACATCACCATCGTCGACGATTTGCGGCTGATGCTCCCCGAGCATGATGTGGAGCCGATTGTCGCCAACGAGGACGATATCGTCGACGCCATCGATAATTACTACGGCGTGGGCGACGAGGATCTGGATTCGATCCTGGAAACGCTGAACGCGGAAGAGGGCGGTAAAGACGACAGCCTGAACCGCCAGGGCGAGGTGGAAATCGATCTGGAGGGACTGGCGAATGAACCGCCGGTGATCAAGCTGGTCAACCTGTTGCTGATCCAGGCCGTGAAAGACCGCGCCTCTGACCTTCACATCGAGCCCTTCGCCGGCATGGTCCGCGTGCGTTACCGCGTTGACGGCGTGCTGCGGGAAATTCCTTCCCCGCCGAAATCGCTCCAGCTCGGCCTGATCTCCCGCCTGAAGGTGATGGGGGGACTGAACATCTCTGAATCCCGCCGCCCCCAGGACGGCCGCATCCGGCTGAACATCGAAGGCCGCGAGATCGATCTTCGACTTGCCTGCGTACCGACGGTTCACGGCGAGAGCATCGTAATGCGTGTTCTCGATAAATCGACGATGATGATCGGCATCAGCCAGCTTGGTATGCAGAAGGAAGTGCTCGAAAAGTTTCTCCGGCGCTCCCAGAAACCCAACGGCCTGGTGCTGGTGACGGGGCCAACCGGCTCGGGCAAGACAACGACGCTCTATGCGACGCTCCGCGAAGTTTATGACCCGGGAAACAAGTTCATCACCACGGAAGACCCGGTGGAATACGAGCTGCCCGGCATCGTGCAGGTGAACATCAATTCGAAAGTGGGCCTGACCTTCGCCGCTTGCCTGCGCAGTATCCTGCGCCAGGATCCCGACACGATTCTCGTGGGCGAGATCCGCGACATGGAAACGGCGCAGATTTCCATTCAGGCAGCGCTGACCGGCCACCTGGTGCTGAGCACGCTGCACACGAACTCCGCCGCCGCCACAGTGACGCGACTGATCGACATGGGCGTGGAGCCTTTCCTTCTGACCTCGACGCTGGAGGCTATTGTCGGCCAGCGCCTGATCCGCACGATTTGTCCGACATGCAAGACGCCGTATATCCCAACGGATGAAGAGCTGGAAGAATACGGTGTCTCTCGCGAAGAAGTGGAAGACGTCGATTTCTTCCACGGCCGCGGCTGCGATGATTGCAACTTTACCGGATACAAGGGCCGCGCGGGCATCTTTGAAATGATGGAAGCAACGGAGGCGATCCGCGAGTTGATCCTGCAGCAGGCCACCACCGATGATATCCACGCGATGGCCGTTCATGAAGGCATGGTGACCATGCGCCAGGACGGCTGGCTGAAGATCTGTCTGGGCATCACGACATTCGAAGAAGTGAGCCGCCAGACCATTCCCGAAACGGAAGAAACGATCAAGGCCGAGATGGAATCCGTGCGCCGGTCGCTCCACAAGATTACCGAAGCGCAGAAAACCCGTGTCATGGAAGATACATACGGCGAACTCGGCCCCGAAGAGGGCGAAGAAGAACCCGTCATCAACGTGGACGACGGGAACCAGCCACCTCCCCAGATCGAGTGATTCAGGCCACTTCTGGCTTGCAAACCGGGCGGGACCACCCCGCCCGGTTCTTTATTTCGCTTGCCGCTGAAATCCCCGCTCGAAACGTTGAGGGCATCCAAGCCGTTTTCAGGAAGAGCCTTTGGCACGCGGAACCCGCCGAAAAGACATCCTGGCCCTGCTGGCGCTCGTGCTGGCCTCCAATGGCCTGTTTCTCGTGCTTACCTTCGACGTGGCGCGGCGCTGGTTCGTTCCGCTGGACGATGCATATATCTATTTCCAATACGCGGCGCGGGCGGCGGGCGGCGATCCGTTCTCTTATCAGCCCGGCGCGGGGTTTTCCACCGGGGCGACAAGCCCGCTTTATCCGCTGCTCCTTGCTCCCTTTGCTGCCCTCATGGAAATGCGGGCGCTGGCTGGATTAACCGCCGTGCTTTCCTTTCTCTGGAAGTTTCTCGCAGCGGCGGGTGTCTATACGGCCACGCTCCGCCTGGCGAGGCATCGCGCCCCGGCATTGCTGGCTGGATCGCTGACCGCGCTCAGCGGCGTCTTGACCTATGGCGTCATGAACGGAATGGAAACGGGGATGTTTGCGGCGGCGCTGGCCCTGGCGCTGGCGGCGCTGGCAAGCCCTCGAAAGGCAACGCGCGGGCGGATGGGCCTTGTTTCTGGCCTCCTGGCCTGGGCGACGCTCGCCCGGCCGGAGGCGGCGCTTATTCCGGCAACGCTTCTCGTTGTGTCCCTCTGGCCACGGTGGCGATTGCAGGAATACCGGGCAGCGTTTCTGATTTCGCTCATTCCCGTCTGTCTTTACATTCTGGTGTGCTTTATTCAAACGGGCGCAATCGGCACGTCGACGGCGAGTTCCAAGCTCATCACGGCTCATCCTTATCAATCCGAGGCGGTGATGGCAGGGCGGGCACTGGCCCAGGCGGACGAGTTGCTGCGGCTGAAAGCCACGGCGGAACTGGGCCTTCCGCCGGTGTTTCTGCTGGCGGCGTCTGCGGGGCTCATCTGGCTGGCGCGGCGGCGGCGTCTTGACGCGGCGGTTTTTCTGCTTCCGCTTATCGTCAGCCTGTTTTCCGTGAATCCGTTTTTGAACAGCGCGCGCTACTTTGCGGCCTTTCTTCCCGTGCTGATTGTCTTGTGGGTGATCGGGGCCTGGGCGTTTGTGATTTGGCTCAGGAAAAGCGGGGGGGCGTGGATCTGGCGCGTGGCGGTGGTGGCTTCGCTTCTTGCCGTCGCGCCAACCCTCTTTGGGCGGGCAAGGGAATTCAGCCAACACGCCGCCGAAATG
>CAYFUR010000059.1:0-21811 GCA_964346275.1 uncultured Candidatus Sumerlaeota bacterium | reverse complement strand
GACGCGATTGAAGGCGTCCAGGGCATCAAGAAGTACGTGACAACCTCCGCGGAGGGAATCGGCACTGCGGTTATAGACGTCAAGACCGGCGAAGACGTGCAGGTTGTTAAGGATCGAATCTCCGATCGAATCAACGCCATTACGACTTTCCCCGATGATGCAGAGCGGCCATCGGTCTCCGAGCTGATTATCGAACGGGGCACGTTGGCCGTTTCCCTGGCGGGAAACATCCCCCGCAAACAGTTAAAGGAGTTGGCCGAAGACGTGAAAGACGATCTCGTCCAACTGCCGAACGTCTCTTCCGTCAACATGATCGGCGTTCAGGATTACGAAATCTCCATCGAGATTTCCGAGAAGGCACTCCGGCGTTACGGGCTGACCTTCGACGAGGTCAGCCGCATCGTGCGCAACACCAGCCTGAACCTGCCCGGAGGTCAGCTCCGCTCTGACGCGGAAGAGATTAAAATACGGACCATGGGCCGGAACTATACGGGCAAGGAATTCGGAGAGATCGTCCTGCTCGCCCGGGAGGACGGAACGCTGCTCCGTCTGCGCGACATTGCGTCGATCCGGGATGATTTCGTTGAGGACAAAGTTTTGACCCGTTTCGAAGGCAAGCCGGCCGCGACGCTTATGGTGAATAACAGCGAGGATGAAGACGCGCTGAAGATTGCTGGTGAGGTCCAGAATTATGTCACGGAAAAGAACGCCGAGTTCGAGCGGCTGGGCGTCAACGCCACCCTGGATATAAAAACATGGCTGAATGCCTCCCGGTTTATCACCGAGCGCATCAGCATGCTCTTGAAGAACGGCGCCATCGGCCTGTCGTTGGTTTTTCTCCTGCTTTGGGTCTTTCTCGATTTTCGCCTCGCCGTCTGGGTCTCGCTGGGCATTCCCATATCCCTCTCCGGCGCCCTCTTCCTGATGTATCTCGTGGGCGAGACGATCAATATGATCAGTCTTTTCGCCATGATCATGGTGCTTGGAATCATCGTGGACGATGCGATCGTCGTCGGCGAGGCAATCTACGTTCATCGGAAACGCGGCAAGGGTGCCATTCGCGCGGCCGTCGATGGCACCATGGAAGTCGGGATGCCCATTGTCGCGGCCGTGCTCACCAGTTGCATTGCTTTTCTCCCCCTCTTTTTTATCGAAGGCATTATGGGCAAATTCGTGAAGGTCATCCCGACCGTTGTGGTTTGCGCCCTGCTCATCTCGCTCGTGGAAGCGCTCATCATCCTGCCGGCCCACTTGAATCACCTGCCCGATATGAACCGCCCCCACAAAACGCGCAACCCGGTGAAACGCCTTTTGGAACGCATCCGCAAACGTTTCAACCATGGGCTGGAAGTCTTCATCGAACATTACTACCGCGGTTTCCTGCGGTCGGCGCTTTCCTGGCGCTACGTCTCCCTGGCTGCCGCATTCGCTGTTTTGCTGATCACCATGGGTTTCGTCCAGGGTGGCATGATCAAATTCGTGTTCTTTCCACAGATAGACACCTCTTTTGTCTTTGCAAAAGTGGAATTCCCCGAGGGCACGCCAACGAATGTCACCCACGATGCCATCATTCGGCTCGAAGATGCTCTCGGCGAAGTCGCTGAGGAAACGCCCACGCTTACCGGCGAGCCCTTAATCGTGGCTTCGCAGTCGAGCGTCGGCATGCAGCTCACCGAAATGCCGCCAACGAGCGGTTCGCATCGCGGCGAGCTGATCGTCGAACTGCTCGACTCGGAAAAGCGGGGTGTCCATTACCGCGAGATCATCCGGCGCTGGCGCGAGAAAGCCGGGCCGATTCCCGGTGTGGTTTCCCTCGCTTTCGAAGCGGACAGCGGCGGCCCTCCGGGAGCGCCCATCGAAATCTGGCTTCTCGGCGATGACATGGCGGAACTGCGGGATGCCGCCGATGGCCTGAAAGGCCAACTCGGGCAGTACGCCGGCGTTTTCCAGATCGAGGACGACTTCCGCCCTGGCAAGCGGGAATTGCGCGCGCGTCTCAAGCCGGAAGCCAGGGCGCTCGGGCTGACCACCGGCGATCTCGCACGCCAGCTCCGCCAAGGCTTTTACGGCGACGAGGCCATGCGCATCCAGCGCGGCCGCGATGAGTTGAAAGTCTGGATTCGCTATCCCCAGGAAGAGCGGCGCACCCTCGCCAATGTGGATTCGATCCGAATTCGCACTCCCTTGGGCGAGGAAGTTCCTCTGGAGTCCGTCGCGGAAACAACCATCGAGGATGGCTATACAACGATCACCCGCAAAGATGGCCAGCGCCGCATCAGTGTCACCGCGGATGTCTTCACGGAAATCACCAATGCCAATGAAGTTCTGGAAAAGGTGGAGCGGGATTTCATCCCCATCATGGAACAGGATCATCCGGGAGTGACCGCCAGCCTGGAAGGTGAAAAACGCGAAATGCAGGATTCGACCAGGAGCCTCCTCGTCGGCTTTCCCCTCGCAATCCTGGGTATCTATCTTCTCATCGCCACCCTGTTCCGGTCCTACATCCAGCCGATGGTCATTCTGTTCACCGTGCCCTTCGGCCTTATCGGAGCAATCTGGGGCCACATGGCCCTCGGTTACGATCTGACCATGATGAGCCTCTTCGGCATGGTGGCCTTGGCAGGCGTGGTGGTCAACGACGCCATCGTGATGATCGAGGCCGTGAACGACCGCCTGGCGAATGGAATGGGCTTTACCGATTCCGTGGTGGACGGTGGCAGCCGGCGCTTTCGGGCGATTTTGCTCACCACGGCAACTACCGTGGGGGGGCTGACGCCCCTGATCATGGAGCGCAGCCTCCAGGCCCAGTTCCTGATCCCCATGGCCCTGACCATTGCGGCCGGCGTGGGCTTCGCCACGGTCCTTACCCTCGTGGTGATTCCGTGCCTGCTGTATATACTAAACGATGTCCGCCTTCTTTGGAAAGACATGAAAACAGGCCGCAAGCACAGCCGCGAGGAAGTGGAACCCGCCACTCTGCGCAACCTGAGCGATGATGAACTTTTCCAGGACGAAAAAGCAGGCTCGCCCGGCGACCTCGGCCCGGAACCCGCCTGAACAGGCCTGACAGCGGACTTGGACCGCTCTGGCGCATTTGATGCCGGGGTGTTTCCATTGAGTTCTTGACAGTGTTTGGCCCGGGCTGGGAATTGTCTCTAGAGTGTGTTTCAGGGGCCTGAGCCCCCAGATCCTGTTCCTGTCCTGGAGGACTTTTGCTATGCGGATGACGCTGATGAGTTTGTGCTGCGGGGTCATGGCCCTGCTGATGTCCGGGTGCGCCGGCCTTTCTTTTCAACAGTATGGGTCGCCGACGCGCGGCCATACCGTAACGGAAGGAGCCACCCGCATCGATGTGCTCGCCAATCTGGGCGAGCCGGATTCGGTCTATCGAACGGAAGCCGGCGAAGTTTTCGTCTATAAAGGCTACAACGGTGTCAGTTATTTCGGCGTGGTGGCCCAACTCGAACGCGATGACACAGTCGTCGTGATGGACATGGAAGGCAATGTGCTCATGGCCGAGCAGGTGGAGGTGGCCGACGGCTGGACGCTCTTCGCCCCTGCCTACCTTGATGCCACGTTCCCCATTCCTTCCACGGAAATTCTCGAAGGCCCGGAAAACTATGACTACAGCTATTCCGTGGAAAAGGGCGGCAACTAAGCTCGCCTTGCCTTGCATGCACGCAGAGAGACACCGCCGCCCCGGCTCACGCTGGGGCGGCGGCTTTTTGTCGAAAGATGGTAATCTTCGATCGGGGATCAGTGGCGGAAATGGCGCCGCCCGGTAAAGACCATGATCAGGCCGTGTTCGTTGGCTGCGTCGATCGAGTCCTGGTCGCGCTTTGATCCGCCAGGCTGAATGATCGCCTTCACACCGAGCTTCGCCGCATTGTCCACGTTGTCGCGGAAGGGGAAAAAGGCGTCGCTGGCCAGGTAACTTCCCTCCAGCGGGAAATGCGTTTTCATCGCCCCGATGCGCGCTGAATCGATGCGGGACATCTGGCCTGCCCCGATGCCAAGGGTCTGGAACTGGTTTGTATAGACGATCGCGTTGGACTTCACCCACTTGACCGAAAGCCACGCGAACATCAGCCCTGCCAGGTCTTCCTTGGCCGGCTGGGCTTCGCTGACGACCTTCAGATCCTCCATGCTCACCGTCCCCAGATCCCGGTCCATCAGAAGGGCTCCGCCAACCACGCCGCGCACAAGGCGCGAAGGCTGTTTGGGCGTATAAGGCCCCGTCTCCAGAAGGCGCAGGTTCTTCTTCCTGGTCAGGATTTCCAGCCCCTCCTCGGTGAACTTGGGGGCGATGACAATCTCGTTGAAGGTTTCGTTGATCGCTTCGGCGACAGGGGCGGCAACTTCCGTGGAGAGGGCGACAATCCCTCCAAAGGCGGAATCCGGATCGCAGGAGCGCGCCCGCTCGTATGCCTCCAGCGCTGTCGGCCCCACCGCAATGCCGCAGGGGTTGCTGTGCTTGACGATCACGGCGGCAGCGGGCGCCAGATCGGCGAAATCGCGCACCATCTCCAGGGCCCCCTCGGCATCGAGGATATTATTATAGCTCAGTTCCTTGCCGTGGAGCTGCTTCGAATTGGCGAGGGATGTCTCGCGGCATTGCGGATCGCGATAGAATGCCGCGGCCTGGTGGGGATTCTCGCCATAGCGCATGGCCTGGGCCATCGGCAGGGAAAGGGAAAGAATCCGGGGGCAAGGCGTTTCGGCACCTTCTTTCGGCGGAACCGCCTTCTCATTCAGGTAATTCGCGATGGCCGCATCGTAGGCCGAGGTGTGGGCAAAAACCTTGGCGGCCAGCTCGGCGCGCAGTTCCTGGCTGGTTTCCTGATTCTTCTCGAGCTCGCCCGCCACGCGATCGTAATCCTCCGGATCGGTGACCACGGTGACCGAGGCGTAATTCTTCGCCGCGGAACGCAGCATGGAAGGGCCGCCGATGTCGATCTGCTCGACGACGTCGGGGAGCTGCGCGCCCTCGCGCGAGGCTGTCTCCACAAAAGGATAAAGGTTCACCACCACGAAATCGATGGTGCGGAACTGGTGCTCCTCGAGGGTTTTCATGTGTTCGGGCAGGTCGCGGCGGCCCAGAATGCCGCCGTGGACCGCCGGATGAAGGGTTTTGACGCGGCCATCGAGGATTTCAGGAAAGCCGGTGACGTCGGAAACATCGGTGACGGCGAGGCCGGCGTCGCGGAGGGCGCGAGCCGTTCCGCCAGTGGAGATCAGATCGATTCCACAATCACTGAGTCGGCGGGCAAAGTCCGCCAACCCGTTTTTATCACTAACCGAGATCAAAGCGGAGAGCTTGGGCAAGGGAGGGACTCCGGTGGGAAAAGATAGAATCCTTTTCCGCCTTGCCCGGCCGGGAGTCAACCCTTGGCGAGCCCCTTATTCCGCGGCGCGTGTGAACGTGCCCATGAGAATCGTTGGCTCCTCGCTTGGGGCCGCGGGGAATTGGATTTCTTCGGTGTACAGCGTATTCTCGGAAATCCACGAGCGGCGCACCGTGCGGCCGGAATCGGTTTCCCGGTGCCAGAAAATCGATCCTTGCTGAATTCTTCCTTGGAAGGGCGGGCCAGGGGTGGATTCCAGAGCCGATCTCGCCTGGAGCGGCTGATCATCGCCAAGTGTATAAACCCAAGCCTCCTCGGCCACGACCTCGCCATCCATGGAACGGGTGAACTGGGCAGTCTGGAGCTTGGATGAGGAGGAGAAGTATTCCCGTTGCGAGTCGAACTCGGCGAGCTTCCTTCCATCCAGGCTGTAAAGCGTCTCCCGCCCTGTCCACATGCCATCCCAGGTTCCGAGCTTGACCGTCATGGCGGGCTGGCGGAGGGCCGAATCCGGCGGGGTCAGGCTCTTGGCCAAGGTCAACATGAAGAGCAGCACAAGCCCGCCCGCCAGGACATAGAAGAGCAGGCGGAGTTGCAGGGCCTTCCTTCCCGTGCGGCTGATCCAGGCAAGCCGTCCCGATTTGGATTCCCCATCGGAGGGGGGAGCCGATTGCAGGTAGTCTTCGAATTTCACTGGGTCACGCATCCGCTGTTTCAGGGTTTCACATCAACAAATGGAAAGTTTCCAGAAGGCCGCGCCGTTTTGGATGCGCAAGGGGAAAGCGCGTTCAGTGGTCATGCTCCTTTACTGTCCGGCGCCTTGTGCTTTCTTCGCTTGATTCGACTTGTCGGAAAGGAACCCCTTCGCCAACATGTCGACCGCCGCACCGGTCCGGTCATTTCGTTAGCATAAGTGTTGGACAGGCTTCTTCTGGTCGGCAACGAAAAGAAACAAAAAATGGAAGGCTTTCGACAATCTCATGGGAATTCAACGTATCAACTCAGGAATTTTCTTCCCACTCCTCCTCGTTTTCTTCATTCCCGCGGCGGCCGCCGCTCAAAGTGATTTGAATGCGGAGTTTCAGGCAAATCCCGCGGCGGAATATCTGCCCGATATTGTTAAAGATAGCTTCAACCCGGACGTCACCAGCCAAACCCGCCGGGAGGCGGAACCCACGCGCGGAGGCGCCCTCCGCATTCGCACCCCAACGGATCTCGCCGGCCTCAATGCCATCACCCTGACCGGCGCGCCCGAGCGTATCGTCGTGAACCATCTGTCCGATTCCCTGGTGGACCGCGATCCGGAAACACTGGAATACTTCGGCGAAATGGCCTGGAGCTGGCGCGAAGCGGACCTGATCAGGCGCCCCGAGGGAGAACCCGAGCGCGGCCGCATCGTTTCACGCACGGAGGAAGAACTCACCTTCGTGCCGGGCGCCTGGCGCCGCATCTTCAACAAGGTGGACTGTGCAGAAATCAATGAGGCCGGTGGCTATGTGGTCCTGAAGGACCAATGGGGAGGCGAGAAAGTCCAGGGGCGCGTCGCAGTCCTCCAGCACACCGTCCGGGTGGACGAAGGCCGCCAGTCGCCCAAGGCGGAAAAAGCGGAAACGATCGCGCTTGACGAGCTGGCGACCTATGACTTCGCCATCGGGAATTACCAGGAAAGCCGCCCCTTCGCCAAGGAAAACACCGTGCTGCAGTTCCACATCCGCCCGGGCATCACCTGGCACGACGGCGAACCCTTCGACGCCGAAGACGTCAAGTTCAGCTATGAAACGATCATGAATCCTTCCGTGGATTGCCAGCACCTGCGCAACTATTACATGGATATTGAGAGCTGTGAGGTGATGGACGAGGGGATGACCGTGCGTTTTGTATGGAACAAAACGTATTTCGCCGCCCTCGATTTCGCCGGTGGTGTCAACGGCCAGACCTATTTTCTTCCCAGACACGTCTTCAAGCCGGGGCAGTTCGGCGGCGACGAGGAAGCCTTTGCCAATGCCTTTAACCGCCACGAGTTTCGCGAGCAGCCCGTCTATACCGGGCCCTACAAAGTCGAGCAGTGGCGGCGGAATGATACGCTGACGCTGGCACGCAATGAGGATTACTGGAAGAACAAGCTCCCCGAGGATTCCATTCCCCGCTGGACGAAGGGCCAACCCTACCTGGACCAAATCAGCTGGGTCCTTTACAAAGAGGCGGCCGCCGTGGTGAAGGACCTGCGGCGTGGAGCCCTGGACGTTGACCTGGACGTCGAACCCTCGACCTGGGCCCAGCAGGACACGCAAAGTGAAGCCTTCGAAAGCAAAATGATCCGCGCTTCACAAACCGGGTTTCTCTACACGTATATCGGTTGGAACCTGCGCCGCCCGGCTTTCCGGGACGAGCGCGTTCGCCGCGCCCTGGCGATGCTCATCCCCCGCCAGGAAATCGCCGATAGCGTCCACAAGGGCCTCGCCTTTCCCGTCGATGGCCCTTTCTATGTCTTCGGCCCAGGCTATAACAACGAGGTCGATCCGATCGAGCACGATCCCATGGAAGCCCGCAAGCTCCTCGCCCGGGCGGGGTGGCTCGATCGCGACGGCAACGGCGTCATCGAAAAGCGTATAGACGGCGAGCTGGTTCCCTTCGAGTTCTCCTACTCGATTCACAATGCCCGAGACTACCACCAGAAGATCGCCGACATCATCAAGGAAAACGTCGAGCAGGCGGGCATCCGCATGACCATCAACAAGTCCGAATGGGCCAATTTCATGAAGACCGTCCGCGACAAGAACTTCGACGCGGTCCGCTTCGCCTGGGGCGCGACGCTGGAGCCCGATCCGTTTCAGATCTGGCACAGCTCGCAAATCGAGAACAAGGGCGACAACTTTGTCTCCTACGAGAACGACCGGGTCGACGAACTCTGTATCAAGATCCGCGAAACCCTCGAGCCCGCCGAGCGGTGGGGCTATGCGCGGGAAGTGCACAAGCTGATCCACGAGGATCAGCCCTATTGCTTCCTCTTTGGCTTTAAGACACCGTTTTTCATCCACCGGGATTTGCGCGGTGTGAAGCATTACGCCAATATGTATCCCCACGATTTCAGCGAGTGGTATTGGTCGGACATTCCGAAAAACCGCCAGTAATCGGGCAAGGGAAGCCGGTTGTTTCAATATATCATCAAGCGCCTGCTGCTGCTCTTTGTGACGCTGTTCGGCATCGCCGTGATCACCTTTGTACTGACCCGGCTGACCCCCGGCGATCCGGCGGCCATGCGCGTCCAGGGGGCTTCGGGCGGCGCCTCCCAGGCCGTCGGCGGATATGACGACCTGGTGGAACTGAACCGCCGGAACCTCGGCCTCGACAAGCCACTGCTCCTCAATCTCAACTTTGAGGATCGTGTCTATCTCGCAAAGGAAGCACTCGACGACTATCTCCGGCAGTCCGAATTCTGGAGCGATGACGGCGAACGCCGCCTCGCCCGGATATCCACCATCGCGCTCAAGCCCGCCCTCGAACGCTTTTCCCTCATTGGCACGGACGAGGAACCGGTCCCCCGCCGCAGAACAGGGGAAGAAATCCAACTCGTTTCCGAGGAAAAGCGCCGCCAGCTCCTGGCGGATATCTATCCCCGCCTTGCCGCCGCTCAAGGCATCGAGCCGGAGGGTCTGTCCGCGGAAGAAACCCACCAGTTTTGGTCCGACTGGTATGCGGATAACCAGGAGCTCTTTGAAGAAGAGCGAGTCGGGCGGCTCGTACGCCAATATGTCGAGGCGGAAAGCAATGAGGAGGCGGCAGCACTCCAAAAGAAAGTCTATCAGGCCGGCGGATTTGCCGTCCCCTATTTGATCGGCTATCTCGGCACCGATGACCGGGAGCGGCTCCTCCGGGTCAATCGGGCGCTCCAATCGCAGACTGGCTTTACCTATGTTCTGGATGAAGAGAATTTCGAGGAGATCGCCGGCCGCGTGGAGCAGCGCTGGCGCAGTTGGTGGCGGCGGGAAAAAGCAGCCTACCTTGACTATACGTGGTTCGGCGACACTCTCAATATCTTCCGAAACACCCAGTTCGGCCTCTGGGTAGCCCAGGCGGCGCATCTCGATTTCGGTGATTCTTACGTCGAACGGCGGCCAGTCATTTCCCTCATCGCCGAGGCGCTTCCAATATCACTCATGATCTCGGGGATTTCGATCTTTCTCAGCTATCTGATTTCCGTTCCCATCGGAATTTTCTCGGCGATCAAGCGCCGGACCCCGACAGACAATGTGGTCACGGTCATTCTCTTTCTTCTCTACTCGCTGCCCCCGTTCTGGGTTGCGGGGATCCTCCTCCTCTTAACCACCGGGCCGCCCTTTCTCGATCTTTTTCCCACGCGCGGCCTGAATTCCGAGGGCGTCTATCTCGGCGCGGAAGGCGTGACCTTTCTCCAATGGTTCCTCGATCGCCTCTGGCATCTCATTCTTCCCGTGCTCTGTCTCACCTATGGCAGCCTCGCCTTTCTCTCGCGCCAGATGCGCAGCTCCATGCTCGAAACCATCAACCAGGACTATATCCGCACGGCGCAGGCAAAGGGCCTTCCCGCGCGGTGGGTCATCTTCAAGCACGCCCTGCGCAATTCGCTCATCCCGATTCTGACGATCAGCGCCGGCCTCCTGCCCGAACTCATCGCCGGGGCCGTCATCATCGAATCCATCTTTACCATCCCCGGCATGGGCACCCTGACTTTTGAAGCCATTGTCCAGCGCGATTATCCGGTGATCAATGCCGTGCTCTTCTTCTCCGCCTTCCTCACACTGCTGGGAATCCTCCTGGCCGACTTGAGCTATGCCATCGCCGACCCGAGGATTTCTTACTCGTAATGGATGAATCGAGGGAAACGTCCCCAAAGCAACCGGCCCGGGAAACGCCCACCCGCACCTATTCCCAGTTGGTGTGGCGCGATTTCCGGTCGAACTACCTTGCCATGACGGGCCTTGTCGTCATTTTCTTTGTCATCACCGTCGCTGTCCTCTGCCCCTTCCTGGCCAACAATCGTCCACTGTATATCGAAGCGGAATTCCCTTTCGACTACTTCAACTCCCTCCAGGTTGTCATCGAGCAGGTCTCTCTTGCAGCGGAAGGAGAAACCCCGGAGAACACCGCGAGGACATTCCGCGAAAACATCGCCGACCTGAAAGAGCATCTTGGCCCGGAGCGGGCGGATCTCATAGAAGAAGTGGAATCGGGATATAGACAACACGCGCCGCCGGAAAGCGAAGAGGACCGGGAGGCCCTTCGCGCCCTGTCAGTCCAGCTCGACCCGCTGTTCGATGCCGAACTGCAACCTGTCAAACGCTATCCCGCCCTTCGAGCCCTGAGAACGGGAGAGGTCTTCTCGCTCCTTGTCTATCTCCTCGCGGCCTGTTTCCTGGTTTTTCGGCGGCGCATCCGCCATATCTCCATCGCCCTGGCGGCGGTTCTCATTCCCGCCCTCGCCGGCACGGCGGTATGGAAAACGCTCTATCCAACGATCCAGGACACACGGGATTACCGTTCGATCACGGAATCGGAAGACTTCGCGGAGCAAGACTGGACGGTTCTCTATCCGCTCATCCCCTTTGGCGAGAATGAGAACATCATCGCGGAAGCGCGCCAGGCACCGACCTGGGCCCTCGCTGAAGAGAATCGCGTGGAGGGCCAGAACTGGCACTGGCTCGGCACGGACACAAACGGCCGCGACGTTCTTGCTCGCATGGTCTATGGCGCGCGGGTTTCCATGCTGGTCGGCATCGTGGCCGTTTCCATCTATACAATCATCGGGATCATCGTCGGCGCGGTGGCCGGGTTCTTTCGCGGATGGGTGGATATGCTCGTCTCCCGCGTCATCGAAATCGTGATTTGTTTTCCGCCCCTGATTCTGATTCTGGCGGTGCAGGCTTTTCTCGCGCCCTCGCTGATGAATATCATCCTGGCGCTTGCGGCGCTCTGGTGGACCGCCGTGGCGCGGCTCCAACGCGGCGAATTTCTGCGCCTTGTCAATATGGACTACGTGGTCGCTGTGCGCGCGCTGGGTGGATCCAACCTGCGCATCATCTTTCTCCACGTTCTGCCAAACGGAATCGGCCCGGTCCTGGTGCTCGTCAGCTTTGGCATCGCCGGATCCATTCTCATCGAAAGCGGACTGAGCTTTCTTGGGTTCGGCGTCCCCCAGCCCATGGCGAGTTGGGGCGATTTGCTCAACAATGGCCGCAACGATATCCAGGGCCTTTGGTGGCTGACGGTGTTTCCCGGCCTCGCCATCTTTCTCACCGTGACGTGCTTCAACCTCATCGGAGAAGGCGTCCGGGATGCCCTCGATCCCGTGAAGGAACGCTAAACACCGCCGGTATCCTCCCGTCCATCTCTCGCCTTTTCCCTGGACAACAAATGGCGCGACAGCAAGCCATAGACAACCCCCGCGCCAATCAGCAACAGCCCCAATCCGATAAAGGCCACAACGCGCGTGAGGTCGTTGCTGTCCGCCAGGTCGATCAACACAATGCGCCCAAGGGAAAGGGCAAAGATGACAAAGGACGTATAGCGCATCGTGCGGTCCAGGAAGACGAATCCTCCGATCAGGAGCCCGATGCCAAGCACGCCCCACGCCACCGTGATGAATGTGCCGGACAGGAGGATGCCCTTGGAGAGCAGTTCGAGCGTCAGCATGGCGCCGAAAACCGTCCAGGCCGATTCAGCACCGCGAAGGTTGAGCGCCAGCTGGCCGGGAATCAGAGTTGGCACCAGTTCGCGCCGGGCGTGGGCCGCGAGGCGTGTCCCGCCAATCAGCAGGCCCGCAAGCGCAAGTCCGGCCAGGGCGCCGCGCGTCGAGGTGACCATCTCCGGGTACGCGCTGAGCCCGATTGTATAGACGCCGATGAGGCTGGCGGCCCAGAGGCCCACGAGCATGCTTCCCGGATGACGGCGCCAGAATGCGGCCGCCAGAAGGGCCAGGGCACCCGCCATGCCGGGCAGGAAGCTGGCCAGCGCCTGGTCCGCGAAAATCGGCCAGACCAGTGTGAATAATACCAGGAGAATCGCGCTGAAAGCAACGTCGCGGGCGATGCTGGAGGGATTGTCTATACTTCGGCGGTTTACGATCCAAAGCGCGAGAAAAGCCGCGGCGAGAAGAAGCGCCGGAACAGGTGAGACGGGTGCATTGAATCGAAGCGTGGCCCAGATGCTGAGCCCGCCCGCCAGGATCGCGAACAAAAGCGACGGCCGGTTATAGCGCGCCAGATTCCGGTAAGCAGCCGACGCGTTCGCGGGGGCGATGGCCGGAGGGACGACCGACGGGAATCGGCCCAGCGTCGTCACCCCGCGATAAATCCCGTAGGACGCTCCACCAACGAGCGCCGCGATCCACCAGGTTGCCAGCGGCCTGGAATCAGCCATTTGAAGAAAGCTCCACGCCAAACCAAGTGACAGGGCCGGCGCCGCGATCCATTGAAAGACGCGGTGCGGCATATCGGTGTTCTGCTTGGTCGCCTCCTCCCAGAAGTAGAGACACCCAAGCCAGATTCCCAGCAGCGCTGCCCAGGCCCCCGGGTTGTTGAAATCGTGAAGGCCGGCGCCCAAAGCCGTAATCAGCAGCACCGTCGCCGCGCCGATCATCCAGGCTCTCGCCGAGAGGATCACCACCCCCGCAAGCAACACCAGAGCCGCAATCGAAGCCGCGACGAAGGTGATCTCCCAGGGAGCCCCAAAATAGGCCGCGCAACTGACAAGAATCAACATCGAGGCTTCGAGAGAGCGAACCGCCGCGGATATACGCTCGATCCAGTCGGCGGGCCTTCTGGAAAACTCCGCTTTCGTAAAGACAAGAATGCGATTCCAGGGCAGCGCGGAGGCAAGGATGAGCACCGGCGGAGTCAGCACCCCGAGGAAGTCGCCGATCGTTGCCAGGCCAGACACATCGAAAGAGATCATGGCCAGCATGGACGGGATCACCGCGAGGGGCCGGAGCCAGCGAAGCTGGGGAGCCCGCGAACCGGCAACCACCAGCACAAGCGCCTGCAGCGCCATGACCGCGCTTTCCACAAGCCCGCCAAGTGCGGCGATCAGGCCGCCGGTGAGCAGCGCCAAAGCGGTCACGATGTGAAACGGCGCCAGCGATCCGCGCCGCGAGGCCGGGATCGCCAGCCGCCCCGCTTCCAGGCCCGCCAGCGCGAACAGCAACCATTCCACTTCGCCCCAGTAGACGCGCGTAACCCAAAGCAACAGAACGGAAAGAGAAATCAGCCCGAGGGAATTCAGAATCGCGAAAGCTCGCGAATAGGGAAGCAGGCCCACCTTCATTTCCGGAATGGCTTCTTGCTCCGCGGCGCGTTCCGCCGCGGCCTCCCGCGCGAGCCAGGGCCGGCTCCACCGCCAGAAGGCCGCGGCAAAAATCAAATGATAGAGAAACAGCGCGCCCAGATGGGAAACAATCACTCCGCGGATTTCATCCACGCCCAGGACCACCCACAGAATCGCCGTGGCGAGATATGCCCCCACCAGCGCCAGCGCCGTGAGCCGCGTCCACTCGTTGCGCAGCAGCAGAATTCCGGCACCGAGCGCCAGCACGCCCAAAGCCACCAGAGAAAAATGCACGCTGGAAGGGGCGCTGACCAAGGCCGCCAGGGCGCCCAGGCCAAACCCGAAGCCGGCCACGACTTCCGATCGCCATCGCTCGGCCAGCAACACAATCGCCAGCGCAAAACCGATCATCAGGCCCACCGATGGCAACATCGACGTAAAGACACGCATGGCATCGAGATAATGCGCCGCGAAGGAAATGAAGTAGCCGGTGGAAAGCCCGATGGCCACCGTCGTCCGGCCAACCAGGAGATGGCGGCGGCTCGCAAGAAATCCAACACCGAGGAGCACGGCGCCCAGCAGATACCCAAGACTGATCCGAATCAGCGGTGTCAGTTGTGTGTGCAGTTTCATCGCGCCATAGGCGACACCGATCAGAAGCAGCAGGCCGCCAATTCGCAGCAACCACGTCGTGCCCAACCACTGCTCCAGCGATTCGCCGGATTCCTGTTTCCTCGCCGGTGCTTTTTCTGAATCGGGAGAGGCCTTGCGCGGCGCATATTCCGGAAGAGGACCCAGTGCTCCTCTTCCCTCCGCGTATTCCTCCTCGGTCATGAACGGGCCGGATGTCTTCTCTTCCGTCGCTTTTGCCGTATAGACAGGTTCCGCCGATGGCTTGGGACGCTTATCCTCCGCCGCCGTCACGGGCCGGGATGGAGCCCTCGGTGGTGAAGGCGGGGGCGGAGGCCCCAGTGGGCGCTCTTCCGCCGGGAGTTCATCTTTTCCGGCCGCTGGTTTCTCTGCCGGCCGGGACGGGCCCTGCTGGTCTGGTGCCGACGCTTCCCGAGAGGCCTCCCATGCCGCCCGGCGTTTCTCCTCCAAAACCCGCCGCAGCGCGCCGGCGGTGGACTCAAGACCCTGGGACTCGGCCCGTCCCTCCTTCGGCGCTCTCCCCTCCAGCCTTTCAAACTCCTGCTCAAGCCGGGCGATTTCCCGGCAGTGGCGAAGGATTTCTTCCAGAAGTTCGTGCTGGCGGTCGCGAGACATGGGCGGACCTCCGCGGTCGTTGGATTCGCCGCAATAGTAAACGTTCACTTTTCCAAGTCAACTGAAAATAAACACTCGTTTTCCAACTAAACTCCTCCGGACAAAAGATCGAAGTATGCGTCCTCCAGCCGTGCCGGCCGCTGTTCGGCTCCTTCCGGCACGTCATGGCGTAAAACGACACGAACCCGGTTCTTCCCCTCTTCGCCGCGATGCACGGCGATGACGCGCCGCTCCTCGATCAGGCGGTCGGCCTCTTCCGGGCTGACGGCGATGTCGTAAACGGCGCCTTCTACTCGCCGGGTTAATTCCTCCGGGGTTCCGTGGAAAAGCAGTGTTCCTCGCTCGATCACAGCGATCGATGAACAGGAGCGCTCGACATCGCCCACGATATGCGTGCTGAGAAGAATCTGGTGGCGGGGGGCCAGCTCGGCCAGCAGGTTGCGAAAGAGAACACGCTCCAGGGGGTCGAGGCCGGCGGTGGGCTCGTCAAGAAGAAGGACCTGGGGATCGTGGAGCAGGGCGAGGGCAAAGCCCAGGCGCTGCTTCATTCCGCGGGAATAGTCCGCGGCGTAGCGGTTCGCGGCCCATTCGAGGTTGACCCGTTGGAGCAGGACGTCGATCCGCGGCTTGAGGCGGCGGGGCGACAGGCCGAGCATCGCGGCGGATTCCTTGAGCATTTCGCGCCCCGTGGTGTTGGGAGGGAAATCGAAGATTTGCGGCATATAGCCTATGCGCCGCCGCCACTTGGCCGGATTTCCGCCGAGTGCCGTGCCATCGTTGAGCTTCACTGAGCCTTGATCATAATCGAGTTGAAGAGCCAGAATCTCGAGCAGCGAGGTCTTGCCCGCGCCGTTGGGGCCGAGAAGGCCGAATATCCCCGGCTGGATTTCCAGTGTCAGGCTGTCCAGGGCTTTCCGCCCGGTTGGATACGTTTTTGTCAGTGTCTCGATTCTCAAGAAAAGAGCCCCCTCTTTCGAGGGGGCAAAAATGAAGGAATGGCCGCCAGGATGGCGACCAAATTCTGTGGGTCAGGCCTTCGCGCCTTCTTTCGCCACGTCCTGGGTATCGCGGGCGATCATCAGTTCCTCGTTGGTGGGCACCACGAGAACCTTGATCGGCGAATTGGGCGCGCTGATTTCTCCTTCGCGCCCCGAGACTTCCTGGTTGGCCGCTTTGTCGAGCACTACGCCCATATGATCCATTCCACCCAGGATCCGTTCGCGCATCCTGGTGCCTCGTTCGCCCACGCCGCCGGCAAAGACAATGGCCTGGGTTCCCTGAAGCACAGCCAAGTAGGCGCCGATGTATTTGCGGACGCGATAGGCATAGACCTCGAGGGCGATTTCCGCGCGCTCGTGCCTGGCTTCCGCTGCCTCCTCGACTTCGCGCAAGTCGTTGCTCAGGCCGGAAAGGCCCTTCAGGCCAGACTGCTTCTGGAGCAGGCGATTGATATCGCCAAGGCGCATGTCCAGGCGCTCAGCCAGATGGAAAATGATCGCCGGATCGATATCGCCGGAACGCGTTCCCATGGGAACCCCTTCCAGCGGTGTGAGGCCCATGGTTGTATCGATGGATTTGCCATCCTGCACCGCGGCCAGGGAACACCCATTGCCAAGATGGGCCGTGATTCCTGTGAAGAGTGGCTCGCCGAGCATCTTTGCCGCGCGCGCGGACACGTACCGATGGGACGTGCCGTGGAAGCCATAGCGCCGGATGCGGTCTTTCTCGTAAAGATCGTATCGGATCGCGTAGAGATAAGCCTTCGCTGGCATGCTCTGGTGGAACGAGGTGTCAAACACCGCCACATGGGGAACATCGGCAAAGAACTTCTTCGCCGCCCGAATACCGACGAGGTTGGGGGGATTGTGCAGCGGCGCCAGCGAGTAATACTCCTCGATTATCTGTTCCACTTCTTCGGAAATCAGAACCGATTCAATGAAACGCTCGCCGCCATGGACCACGCGATGGCCAACGGCTTTGATTTCCGAAGCGTCCTTGACTCCGCCTTTGGAAGGATCAAGGAGCAATTCCTTCACATGCTGCACCGCTTCCGCGTGGTCTTTGGCGTCGACTCCAATCTGGAGGGTTTCGCCGTCGAAAGTGTGGTTCAGAGAGGGTTCGGCTTCGCCGATCTTTTCCACCGAGCCTTTGATGATGGCGGTTTCTTCGGCCATATCGAAGAGCGTGTATTTGATCGAGGAACTGCCGCAGTTCAAAACAAGAATCATCTTCCAGTTTCTCCTCCTGGGAGATTATTTGGCGGGAACGCCGGGCGCTCCCGCCTTTGAGATGTCTGAAGCCTCAACTTGCCTGAAGGGCCGCAATGGCGGAGACAGCAATAATGTCGTCCACCGAGGCGCCGCGGGACAAATCGTTCACGGGCGCCGCGAATCCCTGCATGATGGGGCCGATAGCTTTTGCATTGGCCAGCCGCTGGGTCAGCTTGTATCCGATATTTCCCGAGTTCAGGTCGGGAAAGATCAACACATTCGCATCACCCTTCAACGGCGAGTCAGGGCACTTCTTCTGAGCAACACTTTCCACGATAGCGGAATCAAGCTGCAATTCGCCGTCGACCTTCAGGTCCGGAGCCATTTCTTTCGCAATGGCCGTTGCTTCTTTGACTTTGTCGACGTGTGCATGCGTTGCGCTTCCATTGGTCGAGAAGGACAGCATGGCAACGCGGGGCTCGATATCGAGCAGCTTGTGGGCATTGGAGGCCGTGACCACGGCAATCTCGGCCAGTTCCCGGGGGCTCGGGTCGATCACCACGGCGCAGTCGGCAAAAACCAGAACGCGCTCGGGATCGCCGGGAATGACCATCAGGAAGAAGCTCGAAGCCTGGCTGATTCCCTCTTTGAATCCGGTGGCGAGCGCGGCGGCGGAAATCACCTGCGCGGTCGCGTTGCTCACACCGGCCACCATGGCGTCGGCGTCTCCTTCGGCGGCCATCATCGATCCGAAGACCAGGGGCTTTTTCACCATGCGCTGGGCCAGGGAAACCTTCTTTCCGCGCTTTTTCGCGTAAGCTTCCGCGTAGCGCGAAAGCTCCGGCGATTCCGCGGGGTCGATGATTTCGACTCCCTCGAGCGACACACCACTGGCCGCCTGCTCGATCTCTTCTTTCTTCCCGAGCAAAATCGGCCGGGCGATTTTTTCCGAGGCAAGCCGGCTGGCGGCTTGCACCATGCGTTCGTCTTCGCTTTCCGGGAGGACGATACGCTTCTGGGCCTTACGGGCTTTTTCCAGGAATTGATCTATCAAAGACATCGCAAACTTCTTTCTAGGTTAAAGGGTACTTGAGAACAAACCGGGGAGAGAATCGCTTCCCTCCCCGGCCGGTGGATAGACACTTGCAGGAAGAGGCGCCTGGATCAGTCGACCAGCGTGCTGATGAATTCGACCGCGTCGCCCACGGTTTGCACCTTCAGGGCTTCGTCGTCATCCATCTCGACGTCGAACTCTTCCTCGAAAGCGGCCACAAGCTCTACGGACTGGAAGGACTCGGCGCCCAGGTCCGTGGTGAATTTGTGTTCCGGCTTGATGCTGGCCTCGTCCACTTCCAGGACTTCGGCCACCGTCTTCTTTACGCGCTTTTCGATTTCAGCCTTGTCCATACGTTTCGTCCTTTACCCTTTCAGTTTGGATGCAGCTTCCTTATCCGCGATGAAAATGCAATCGGGATGATCCTGCAGGAGGCTGGCAGGCACGTCGGGGGTGAAGGCGCCTTCGACAGCCTGGGCGAAAGCGTCGGCCTTGTTGGCGCCGGTGGCCAGTAGAACAATCTTGCGCGATTCGCGGATCGTGCCGATGCCGGCGGAAAGGGCGCAGCGCGGAACGTCCTTCGGATCGCTGAAGAAGCGTCCGTCGCTGTTAGCGTCAATGGTGCTCTGGGTCAGGCTCACCAGGCGCGTGCGGCTGTCCACCGGGCTGCCCGGCTCATTGAAGGCCACGTGGCCGTTCTGGCCGATGCCCAGAAGCCAGAGATCCACACCACCCACGGAGACAATTTTCTCTTCGAAGGAACGGCATTCCAGCACGGGGAAACGGGCCATGCCATTGAGCACGTGGGTATTCCACGGCCGGATATTAATGTGGTTAAAGAACTTGTCGTTCATGAAATAGCGGTAGCTCTGGTCGTGGTCGCCGTCGAGCCCCCAGTATTCGTCGAGGTTAAACGTGCGAACCTTGGCAAAGTCGACTTCGCCCTTCTTATTCATCTCGGCCAGCTTGGAATAGGCGCCTTCTGGCGTGGAGCCCGTGGCAAGGCCCAGCACGAATTCGGGCTTGGCCTTAATATCGGCACCGATGATTTTCGCGGCTTCCGCCGCGACTTCCGCTTTGGAGTCAAGAACCTGCAGTTTGATGTTCCCAGCCATTGGGACCTCCTGAATTTTTTGCTCCGGGATTTGGATTCTTAAACCGAATCGGCTTTCCCGCCGGAGCAGTTGAATTGGACCGCTTCTGTCTAAGTTCCAGGAGCGTTGGTGTAAAGGGTTTTCGTCGTGCAATGAGCGGAAGAGCCACTTGTCACACAAATGGCGCGAGTAAAAGAGTTTTTCAGCGAAAGTTCCCCATCCCGGTTTGAGACGAAACCCGCTTTCGTCTCAATTCGAAAAAAGAGTCCGATTTCCGATTCAAAACAGAATCCATTCTCCTGTTTTTTTATTGATCCGGAATCACGCCAGCCGCTCCCAAAGCTCAAGAAACACGGCCCCGGCAAAGCGAAACTAATCCCAACACATTCAGTCATTTAGGGCCTAACAACTCTCCCTCGCACGTTCATCATCGAATAATATTCCCGGCCTTCTCATCGGCCCCGATGACTCTGTAATTGTCTATACAATCGGGATTTATTTGGAGCGCAGCTCCCCAAGAAATGCCTCGACACTTTGCCCGCCTCTCCCTATGGCATTGCAGCGTCCGGGAGAGCCGCGGCGGTCCCGGCTCGATCGAGAGTTCAACCCTCCAGGAGGAAAGTCAGCATGAGCGCCTTCCGCGCATTATCGAACGAAGAAATCCAGGTCTTAGAGAAACAAGGTTGTGTCGCCGCCGATTGGGCATCGGTGCAGGTGGCCGAAGGTTTTGATCCCAAGCGCGTCCACGAAGCCGAATTCGGCGGCAAGGTCAACCTCGGCGCTTTGAAGGGCGAGGTGGCCGTTGAGGGGGGCGCCAGGCTTCCCGCCGAAATTCGCAACGCGACCCTCATCGATTGCGAGCTGGGTGATAATGTGCGCATCAGCAATATCGGCAGCCATATCGCCAACTATAAAATCGGCAGCGGCGCCGTCATCAGCGATGTCGGCGTGATGGCCACCAATTCGGGCGCCACCTTTGGCAATGGCGTCGAGCTGGAGACCCACAACGAGGGCGGCGGCCGCGAAGTGCGCATCTTCAATGAAATGTCGGCCCAGTTTGCCTACCTGATGGCGGAGCACCGTTATCGTCCGAAGATGCTCGAGCAGTTCGACAAGTTGATCGACGACTACGTCGCCAAGGTGAAGTCCGATCAAGGCACCGTCGGCGATGGCGCCCAGGTGTGCTACACCCGGGAAATCATCGACGTGAATATCGGCCCCTTTGCCGTCGTGAGCGGCGCGGCGCGCCTCACCAACGGCACGATCCTCAGCGAAAAAGAGGCGCCCGCGTTTGTTGGCTCCACGGTGATCGCCGAAGATTTCATCATTTCCGAAGGATCGAAAGTCGACAGCGGCGCGCTCCTTTCCCAGACCTTTATTGGCCAGGGCGTCAAATGCGGCCGCCAGTTCTCCTCGGAAAACTCCATGTTCTTCGCCAACTGCGAATGCTTCCACAGCGAAGCGGTCGCCGTCTTCGGCGGTCCTTACACGGTGACCCACCACCGCAGCACGCTGCTCATCGCCGGCATGTTCTCCTTCTATAACGCGGGATCCGGCACCAATCAGAGCAACCACATGTATAAGCTGGGCCCCGTCCACCAGGGACGCGTTGAGCGCGGCAGCAAGACGGGCTCCTTTTCCTACATGCTTTGGCCCTGCGTGGTCAGCCCCTTCTCCGTGGTCATGGGGAAAAACATGGCCAACTTCGACATCAGCGAATTCCCCTTTTCCTACGTCCAGGGCGAATCCGACGGCAGCTATCTCACCCCGTCCATGAACATGACGACGGTGGGCACGCGCCGCGACGGCGACAAATGGCCGAACCGCGACCGCCGCAAAAGCGCGGAGAAACGCGACCTGATTCGCTTTGAGGTCTTCAGCCCCTACGTTGTGGGGCGCATGGTCCAGGGCGAGAAAACGCTCCTTGATCTGCACAAGAACACGCCCAAGGAAAACAAGGTCGTTCAATACAAAGGCATCCGCATCAAGCGTCTGCTCATGCGCCACGGGGCCAAGAATTACGCCATGGGCATCGACATGTATCTGAACGGGAAGATTCTCGAGCGCGCCAAGAGCGGAAACTACGCCGTGGACAAGGACGCCGTGTACAGCGCCGAGTGGGCCGACGTGGGCGGGCTGCTTATCGCCCAGGACCGCCTGGAGCAGCTCGAAGCGGATATCGAAGCCGGAAAGTTCAAGTCCATCGCCGACGTCATGGGCGCCCTCCGGGAAGCCTGGGCGTCCTACGAAAAAGACGAGTGGGCCTGGGTGCGGAAGACCTTCGAAGAGCGCACCGGCAAGTCTCTCGACGACCTCAGCGAGGAAGATCTCGAAAAACTCGAGGCCGGCCGGAATAAGGCCAAGGCCACCATCACGAAGAAGATCCTTCTCGATGCCGAGAAAGAATTCGACGACGAGGCGCGCATCAGCTTTGGCGTCGATGGCAAGGACGGCGCCCGCGACCGCGACTTCGAAGCGATCCGCGGCACCTTCGAAGGCAACTCCTTCGCCCAGAAGCTCAAAGGCGAACTCAGCGAAATCGAG
>CAYFUR010000058.1:0-22969 GCA_964346275.1 uncultured Candidatus Sumerlaeota bacterium | reverse complement strand
TGGGCGCTGCCGCCGGAATTGTCGCTGCGGCTTGCGAACGGCGAGCGGACGGGAACGCTCGCCGAGGCCATGGAGGCGGTAGGCCTCGAGCTGCAGCGGCGGGAGGAAGTTGTGCGCCGGCTCCGTGCGCACCTCAGTTATCCGCTACTCCTTCTCGTAGTCGGAGCAGGGGTTCTCCTGCTGCTCGTGACGGTGGTCATTCCGCGCCTGCGGGATGTCCTGCGCTCCCTTTTGCCGGGAGGTGAGTTGCCCTGGCTTAGCGAGCATATTGGTCGATTGTACGGCGGTGGCCTGCTGGCCTGCTTTTTCCTTGCCGCGCTTACGGCGCTAACGTTGTTCACCGCGAGCCGCATGTCCCGCCGGTCTCTTGCCATAGCCCGTGGTCGGGAATGGTGCTTCGGCCTGCTGCCATGGGGAAGCGGCCTGCGCAAATGGACGCGGGAGGCGCGCCTGCTGCGCCAGCTGGCCGTCCTGCTGCGGGGCGGGGTCCCTTTGCCCGCCGCCCTTGATTTTTGCGCGGAAGGATTTCCGGGCCTCTACGAAAAAAAAGCTCTCGCGGAATGGCGTCGCCGCCTCCTTATGGGCGAGGGGTTTGGTGCCAGCCTTGAGATCTTTCCCCTGATCGCGGACGAAAACAAGGAGCTGCTTCGCGCCGGTCAGGAGAGCGGTCGCCTCGAAGAATTCATGGAACGGATTGCCGCCGATGCTGAGCTGCGTCGCCAGTGGCGCACGGAGGCCCTCTTGCGACAGCTTGAGCCCGCCTTCCTCGCTTTTCTTACAATGGCCCTTGGGGGCCTTTTTCTCGCTTTTCTCCTCCCGATGATACGGCTCTTCGAAAGCGCCGGGGCCGGCTTTTGAGAAAAGCGCCGGAATGAGCGTTGACGGTTGCCGGTCCCGGTCCATTTAGATAGCCAAAACAACCCGAGGAGACGCCATGCCTATCTACGAGTATTATTCTCCCGACACGCACAAAATCTACGCCTTTCTTGTCCGGTCGACCGATGCCGCGGACCGGCTCCCCTTTTGTCCGGACGGAGAAGCCCACCGCATGGAGCGCGTGATGTCCGGTTTTGCCGTTACCGGGCGCGCCAAGGAGGAAAACGAGGGAAGCGGAGAGGGTGGAATGGAGGATGACCCGCGCATGGAAGCAGCCATGGCGGAAATGGAAAAGGAGATGGCCTCCATGGACGAGGACAATCCCGATCCCCGCCGTATGGGCCAGCTGATGCGGCGCATGGCCGATATGACCGGCGAAAAAATGCCCGAACCCATGGAGGAAATGATGCGGCGTCTCGAGGGCGGGGAGGATCCCGATAAACTGGAGGAGGAATTTGGCGATCTGTCCGAGCTGGATGACCTCGGTGAAGGCGGCAGTGACGAAGACGGTGGGGAAAGCGGGCCTGGGCCGGAGTTCGGATCTTCCCGCCTTCGCGCCCTGCTGCGCCGTCAACGCGAGCCTGCGCGCGACCCGCAATTGTATGAGTTTTCCGACTACATACCGGCCTGAGGAATGTCCCGGACCACTGCCATCCTCGTCTACGGCCTGCTTCTCGCTTTTTTCGGAGCCTTTTTCGCATGGCCGATCTGGCAGGTGATCCAAGGAGGGTTTGTCGACGCGGAGGGGTTTACGCTCGCCTACGTATTCGAGGTCTTCCGCAACCCGATCTACCTTGAAGGTTTGCGCAATGCTTTCGGCATTGCCATTTTTTCCACACTCTTCGCTCTCCTGATCGCAGTTCCCCTCGCCCTTGTTGCGGACCGTTACCAGTTTCCCCTCAAGAAGATTTTCACTGGACTGGTGCTGTTGCCCATCATGCTGCCGCCTTTTGTCGGGGCTATTGGCGTCAAGCAGATCTTCGGGCAGTTCGGAGCCTTTAATGCCTTTCTTGATATGGTGGGAATTCTCGGCCCTGGGGAAAACGTGGACTGGATCGGCAAGGGCCAGTTCTGGGGGGTGGTGCTGGTCAGCGCCCTCAGTCTGTATCCAATTCTTTATTTGAACGCGGTTGCCTCGCTGGCCAATATCGACCCAGCCATGGAGGAAGCGGCGGAAAACCTCGGCTGCCGCGGCTTCAAGCGCTTTTTCCGTATTACTCTGCCCTTGATGCGACCGGGTTTGTTTGCGGGATGTACCATTGTTTTTATCTGGGCTTTCACTGAACTCGGCGTTCCGCTCATCTTTGATTATTCCCGGATCACCTCGGTGCAGATCTTTTTTGGAATCAAAGATATCGGAGGGAATCCCTTCCCTTATGCCCTCGTTTCCGTGATGCTCTTTTTCAGCGTGCTTTTTTACGCGCTGGGCAAGGGACTTTTCGGGCGGAACACTTTTTCCATGTTGGCGAAGGCGAGCCACGGAGGCGGTGAGAAGACCCCCGGTCCGGTGGGGCAGGCCTTTTGTTTCCTTCTTTTCGCGGGGATCACCTTCATTGCGTTGCTTCCGCATCTCGGAGTGGTTCTCATTTCCTTTGCGGGAGATTGGTACGACAGCCTTCTTCCGCAGACCTGGACCCTGCGGAATTTCGATCTCGCGCTGGGCCACAATCTCACGGTCCCCTCCATTCGGAACAGCCTCTTTTACGCTTCCATGGCGACAGGGCTGAACATCATTCTCGGCGTTCTCATCGCCTACATCGTGGTGCGTACCCGCCTCCCCGGACGGAATCTTCTCGACGCCGGGGCGATGTTGCCACTTGCCGTTCCCGGCCTTGTCATGGCCTTCGGCTACCTTGCTATGAGCCAGGAAGGGAAGGTTTTCTCCTTTCTCAATGCGGTCGAGAATCCAATTTATCTGCTGATCATCGCCTATGCCGTACGCAAGCTGCCGTTTGTTGTCCGGGCCGCCGTGGCAGGATTACAGACGACAAGTGTCGCGTACGAAGAGGCGGCCCAGAATCTCGGCGCTTCACCGGCGAAGACGGTCCTGCGCATCACCCTTCCGCTCATTCTCGCCAATCTTCTCGCCGGAGGCCTTCTTGCGTTCTCGCAATCTATGCTGGAAGTATCGGACTCCCTGGTTCTCGCCCAGAAGTCGCAGTTTTATCCCATCACGAAGGCCATCTACGAATTGATGCAGTTCCTCGGGGATGGCCGCTTTATCGCCAGTGCCCTTGGCGTCTGGGCGATGGGCTTTCTCGCCGTGACGATCCTTGCCGCCAGCGGCCTGCTGGGGAAAAAGCTCGGAGCAATTTTCCGAGTCTGAGTTTCCATTGCCCGCGCTCAAGTGCCTGCGTACCGGGGTTGACCCGTTGCCAGATGGCAGGGTAAGCTGCGCTTGTGCGTTTAGTCTTTCGGAAGAGTGGGCTGGTCTTAGTACTTCTGGCCGTGCTGGCCGGTTTCCTGTGGTGGCTGAATCAGCCGGACGAACCCGCCGCCGCCCCAATTGTGGCCGAGGAAACATCTCCGCCGCGGGAAGAGAAGGGGCCTTTGCCTGTTCCCCCGCCGGAGAAGAAAAAGCTTTCCGACCCGGTTCCCCTGCCCGTGTGGACGGATGAGGCCATTCCGGGCGAAGCGAGTGTCGTTTTCGCCTCCGAGGAAGCCATGGAACGCTTTATCAAGAAAGCGGATGGGGAGGGAGTGACCGTCCTCGGGAGAATTGACGGCCTCCGGGCCGTGCGTGTGCAAGGTTCCCTTGCCCGTTTGCGACCGCTGCTCGGGGAAGCGGAAAAGCTCGACTACAATTATCGGATCACGGTTCCGGCCGTGCCGGGTTCGGATTTCCTGACGGAAGAGGATCTCTCTCCCTTCGGCGCGGACGTTTTGTCCTTTCTCGGTATACAGGACCCGAGCGACCAGCGCGCGTGGGGCGAGGGGATTTCGATTGCCGTGCTCGACACCGGATGGCAGGGACACGAAGTCCTCAAAGGCGACCGGGTTCGTTTCCTGGATGTGCTCGGGGAGGAGGCTGGTACCGGAGAGTTTACAGGCCATGGGACCGCCGTGGCGGGCTTGATTGCGAGCGGGGAACCCTTCGCGCCCGGAATCGCGCCTTCCAGTGACGTCCTCGCCGTGCGCGTCCTCGACGGGAACGGGCAGGGCAATACCTTCCAGCTTGCCGAAGGCATTCTCGCCGCCGTAGATGCTGGGGCGGACGTGATTAACATGAGTCTCGGCGGTTACAGTAACAGCGAGGTACTGCGCCGTGCCGTGGACTATGCAGAGTCCCGCGGGGTCACTCTTGTCGCCGCAAGCGGGAACGACGGCCTCGGGCGGGTCACCTATCCGGCAGCCTTCGCGAACGTCCTTGGGGTAACGGCGGTCGACGCGGAAGGCACCCGCGCGGGTTTCTCCAATTTCGGGGAGGGAGTGGATCTCGCCGCTCCGGGCTACAAATTACACGCTCTCTGGGGCGAGGAGGAATTTGTTTTCTTTGACGGTACCTCCGCCGCGTCCGCCATTGTCGCCGGAATGGCCGGGCGCCTCCTGCAGACCGGACGTGTCCGCACGCCGGATGAGGTCCGGTCCATGTTGAAGAAACAGGCGAACGAGAGGGGAGCTCCGGGGGAGGATTCCCGGTACGGGGCGGGTGTCCTCGATGCCGGGCGTCTCGAGCGGGTTGGTACCTCCGGATTTCCAGATCTGGCCGTGGCAGACCTGTATCCCGCCGTCGAGGAAAGTGATGGGGCCAGCTTTCCCCTTTACGCCACCGTGCAGAACCGCGGGACCGATTTTCTTCCGGGAGCCCGTCTCGAGCTGACTGTCAACGGAGCCGATTACTTCTACGAGTTTTCCGGAATGGAACCCGGCGTGGTCGACAGTGTGCAGATTCCCGTGCCCGAAGCCCACCTTGAGGCCGGGAACGCCTTCTCCGTCGAGGCCAAGGTGCGCCCGGCCCAAGGTTCCGAGGATAAGCAGTCCGCTAACAACGCCGCCGATATTACCCTCCGTCGGGAAGAGGCTGCTCCCGGTGATTAAACGCCGTCCAATCCAATTCTTTCTTTGCCGAGGAAAACGCTTGTCAGGATGCGGCAGCCTTAAGAAGTTATAGGGCTATTTTGCCCACCCGTCACTTCGGGCGGTGGGCTAACAAGTCAACCACTAACCCGCCTTCTGGAAGAGAAGGCCGATTA
This sequence comes from uncultured Candidatus Sumerlaeota bacterium, assembly GCA_964346275.1. GTDB lineage: Bacteria > Sumerlaeota > Sumerlaeia > SLMS01 > SLMS01 > CAYFUR01. The sequence continues at coordinate 17,900 of CAYFUR010000058.1, read as the reverse complement.
TACAAGAAGTACCATCCACAATCATGTCATCCGTAATGGAAGAACTACTGGCGCAGAGCCAGTTTGAGAACCTTCAGGAAGGTTCGATCATCAAGGGAGTGATCACGGAAATCCGTGACAATGAAGTCATTCTCGACATCGGGGCCAAAGCCGAGGGCGTGGTCCCGGCCTATGAATTCAACGATCTGGGCGATTTGCAGGTCGGGGAGGAGATCGAGGTTTTTCTCGATCGGCTCGAAGATCGCGACGGCAACCCCGTCGTCTCCTACGATAAAGCCCAGCAAAAGAAAAACTGGGAACATATCCTGACGCAATGCGAAGAGGGCTCCGTCCTTAGCGGCCGCGTCAAAACCAAGGTCAAGGGGGGCCTCGTCGTAAATATCGGCGTGGATTCGTTCCTCCCCGCTTCCCAGATCGACATCCAGCCTCCGAAAAACCTGGATCAATACCTCGGCCAGACTTACGATTTTAAAGTCCTGAAAATTAATACGGACCGGAAAAATATCGTCATTTCCCGCCGTGAATTGATTGAGGAACAGCGTCTCGAAAAACGCCGGAAACTCCTCGAGGACATCAAGCCGGGCGATATCCGTCGGGGCGCGGTGAAAAATATCACCGATTATGGAGCCTTTATCGACCTCGACGGTCTCGACGGACTCCTGCATATCACCGATATGAGCTGGGGCCGGATCAGCCACCCGAGTGAAATGCTCAAGGTGGGCGAAGAAATCGACGTTATGATCATCGAAGTGGACCGCGACCGCGAGCGCGTTTCCCTTGGCCTTAAGCAGACCACAAAGAACCCGTGGGAGGGCATTGAAAGCCGCTATCCGGTTAATGCCCGCGTACGCGGAAAGGTTGTCAACCTGGTGCCCTACGGAGCCTTTGTGGAACTGGAGGAAGGCGTCGAAGGCCTTGTTCACGTTACCGAATTGTCGTGGGTCAAGCGTATCAACAAGCCCGGGGAAGTTCTCAAGGTCGGGGACGAGATCGAGGCCGTGGTTCTCGGTATCCAGAAAGACGAACAAAAGATCAGCCTTTCCGTTCGCCAGCTTGAGCCGAATCCGTGGGATATGGTCCGTCACAATTACCCGATCGGGGCCCGTGTCCGCGGGAAGGTCCGGAACCTTACCACTTATGGCGCCTTTGTGGAGCTGGAAGAGGGGATCGACGGCATGGTGCACGTGTCCGACATGTCCTGGACCCGCAAGATCAACCATCCCTCGGAAATGGTGAAGAAGGGCGAAGAGGTCGACGCCATCGTTCTCGATGTCGATTCCCAAGGCCAGCGCATCAGCCTCGGCATGAAGCAGTTGTCGAATGATCCCTGGGATGAGATCGATACGCACTTCAAGATCGGCGACCTTGTCACCGGCAAGGTGAACAAGATTACGAGTTATGGTGCCTTTGTGGAACTGAAAGAAGGCATTGATGGGCTCGTTCACATCAGCCAGATCAGCGAGGATCGCGTCGAGAAGGTGAAAGATGTTCTTTCCCCCGAAGACGAAATCAAAGCGCGCGTGATCAAAATTGACCGGGACGAGCGACGTATCGGCCTTAGCATCAAGGCGGCCAACTATGATGAAAGCCAGCTCGCCGCTGAATCGGCTGCATTTGATAATATCGGAAGCGATGAGCTTACCAGTCTCGGGGACATTCTCGACGAAGCTACCCGTGACTGATTGTCGTGGAAAATAGGGCGGGTGTCTTACCCGTGTCTTTCCTAAAGAAAACCCGCTGGGGCAAATGCCGTCAGCGGGTTTTTCATGGGATCAGGGGGGAAGTAACAGCGGAATTACTGCGCGGATTCCATTTTATCATTTTCCTCGTCGGGGACAAAAACCAGGACCGTTCCATTGATGCAGTAACGTTGATCGGTCGGCGTGTCGAAACCTTCGCCGAGAAAGAGGTGGCCAAGATGTCCCCCACAATTTGCACACAGCACTTCCGTCCGCGTCATCCCAAGGCTGTTGTCTTTGCGGGTTTTGATGGCGTCGATTTCAGCCGGATCCCAGAAGGAGGGCCATCCGCAGCGTGCATCAAACTTCTGGTCAGCGTGAAAAAGCTCAGCCCCACAACCTGCGCAGTGATAGGTCCCGGCGCCGTGTTGTTTGAACTGCTTATAAACCTCTCCACCAGGAGCCTCCGTACCGGCTTCCCGAAGAATGCGGTACTGTTCGGGAGACAAACGTTCTTCCCACTTGGCGGAAGCAAGCTCCTCTTTTGAGAGTGTCTCGGGTGACGTGGATAATTCTTTCATTGGATCTCCCTCAAGAAAGCAGCCAGTTACCAAGAACGGCGCTAGCGCGGCTAAGAGAGCTTCCACTCTCATCGGACTTTTCCAGCGAAGACATGGTAAATCTAAGAAAGCCACTCAACAAACGAGGCTTTGGAAGTCGTCGATATTCCCGGAAAATCCGCGGTCGACGCCCTTGTTAATAACCGCAACCGCATCATGGCTGTGCAACGACTCTAGGTGGGCACAGGCAATCTGGAAATCAAAAATGCGTGGATCGGCTTCTATTTGTTCATAGAGGAGGCGGGCGGCATCTTCGACAAATTTAGTTTGCGACCCATTCATTTCGGCGAAGGCCTGTTCATCCTCCCTTTTAACCATAACCTGGGTCTCCGTGCGAAGCCCATCCTCGCAGGCTGCCTGAAGATCCTCGATCGTGAGGGTCTGCCCTTTGCGGATATCGACACTCACCCGCGCTTTGCTCCGCTGGGAGTGTGGAACGGCGTATATATTACGATTCTCGCGCGCATGTTCCGACAATTCAGCCGAGCACGGGCAGGCGGAGCTGTAAACGAAGTCGAAGTGGATCAATTTCCGAAAACGACCCAAATCATCAAGTTCCCCCTCGTATGCGCACTGGTAGTATTGATAGCCCGCCAAGTCGCTGCGCAGGCTCTTCTTCATCATGGGGTAGTTGAAGGACAGCTTCAGGCGTGCGCGTCGGGAATCGATCCGGTCGGCATAGGCTTGCAGAATTTCTTCCAGAAGTTCCGGTGTAAAAACGCGATCCTTGAATTCATAAAAGACACGCATGATCCGGGACATATTGATCCCCTTTTTTTCAGCAGCGAGAGATACGGTTCCAGTAACTGATGTCTCTAACGTGATTGGTTCTCCGTCGGCCGACATAAAACGTAGTGGCAGACGAAAATTGGAAATGCCAACTTGCAGGATGGGTACGTTGGCCCCGAGGATCTCGGAAGATCCTGTGTTTTGCATGTCGGGAAGGGAATTTTTGTATTCTGACGTCACGGCAAATTCGGATTCGTATTTTCTAAAAGGTGGTACGGTAGCCGGAGCGTCGTCGGGCCGCAAGAGCGATGTCCTGTTCTGATCTATCATAGTAAATGGATGATCGCTCTTTTTTGTTTCTGCGCAAACGGGTCGCCACGCCGATGGTTGTGCGGCAGGATCAATGGTGGAACATGCGGGATGTGCGGTTGATTCTCGGGAACCGTAAACGGGAAGGACCGGTTTTTCCGCGTGACAGGTCAGGCCCGCTCGTGAAAATCGGATGAGGTATGGCGCTTCGTTTTCACGTTCTTGGCAGCAGCAGTTCGGGCAATTGCGCCCTTATCGAGACGGAGCAGACGCGCATCCTCCTCGATGTCGGATTTAGCGGTCGTCGGCTGCTCAGCCTGCTCAAGGAACGGGGGGTTCCCCTGGAAACGGTCGAAGCGGTTTTTCTGACGCATGAACACGGGGATCACGTCGCGGGGTTGCGCGGCCTCGCCCGCCATTCCCATCTACAATTTTATGCTAACTACGGCACGGCCCAGGCCGCTCAGGCCAAAGTTTCTCGTGAATTGCCCTGGAAAATCTTCGATACGGGAACCACATTTAATTTTAAAGACCTGTCGATTGAAACGATTCTGCTCCCTCACGACGCCATGGAGCCGGTGGGATACCTTTTCCGCAGCGGCACCGGTACCCTTTTTTCGCCATTCTGCAGCCTTGCCTGGATTACCGACCTCGGTCATGCCCCGCCGGGCTTGGCGGCCTTTGCCCGCGAGGCCCAGTTGCTTGTCCTTGAAGCCAATCATGATTCCGCACTGCTTGAATCCGATCCCAAGCGTCCCTTCAGCGTGAAGCAGCGTATTTCCGGCCGACACGGACACTTGTCGAATGCGGCGGCTTTTTCCTTTCTTGAATCGGTTGAGCGCCCGCTCTGGAGGCAAGTTCTCCTTGCCCACCTCAGTCGTGACTGCAACGACGTGGGTCGGCTGCGCGAAGCGATGGGAGACGGCCGGTGTCCATGGCCCTTCCACTGCCTCGATCCAGGTGCTTTTCTGCACCCCACAATTGACTTCGCTGCCTTATGAAGGGTCGCGGTGGAGGTACCGGCGAATTTCAAATTCCTTTTCCCGGCGCAGGACCTCGGCGAGCGTGAATTGGTCCTCGAAAGAAGGGAAAAAGGCATCGCCCTCAAAATGGCCGTAAACGAGGGTAAGGAAAAGCGTGTGGATGTGGGGAAGGGCCTGCCGGTAGATTTCAGCTCCTCCGAATATCCAGATATCACGTTCGGTCGGGTGCCTGAGCAGAGCTTCGAGGGAGGGAAGGACGACACAGCCGGGAATTTCGGTGCACGAGCGCGAGATAACAATGTTTTCGCGCCGGGGGAGAGGCTTTCCCATGCTTTCAAAGGTTTTCCGCCCCATGGCGATAGCCTGATCGCGAGTGGAACTCATGACCCATTTCATGTCCTCCGGCAAATGCCACGGCAGGTCGTTGCCCTTGCCGATGACCCGATTTTCCGACATGGCGGCGATGGCCTTCCATGGCCGTTGTGGGGGAGACGTGTTCATACCGCGATGGGGGCCTTAATGGCCGGGTGAGGATCGTAGCCCTCAAGAGTAAAGTCGCCATACGCGAAGTCGTGGATCCGGGTACGCTCCGGATTCAATCGCATGGTTGGCAGCGGGCGCGGTTCGCGGTCGAGCTGCCTCCGAACCTGTTCGAGGTGATTTTGATAAATGTGCAAATCTCCGAAAGTGTGGACGAAATCGCCCGCTTCGAGGCCGCAAATCTGAGCGATCATCATGGTGAGAAGGCTGTAAGAGGCGATGTTGAAGGGGACGCCGAGAAAGAGATCCGCGCTGCGTTGGTACAGTTGGCATGAGAGCGAGCCCTCCTCCTCGTCGACGTAGAATTGAAAGAGCGTGTGGCAGGGTGGGAGCGCCATCTTTGGCAGCTCCCCCACGTTCCATGCGCTGACGATGTGGCGGCGGCTGGCCGGGTTCTCCTGAATGGAGCGGATGACGTCCTCGATCTGGTCAATGGTGCTTCCGTCGGTCACCGGCCAGCGCGTCCATTGTGCGCCATAGATGGGACCGAGGTCACCGTTCTCATCCGCCCATTCATCCCAGATGGTGACGCGGTTCTCATTCAAGTAGCGAATGTTGGTATCGCCGCGGAGAAACCAGAGCAACTCGTGAATCAGGGCGCGAAGATAGATTTTTTTCGTCGTGACAAGCGGGAAGCCCTTGCGCAGGTCGAAGCGGCTTTGTGCGCCAAAGAGAGAGAGCGTGCCGACCCCGGTCCGGTCACGGCGGGACTTTCCATTTTCCAGGACGTGGCGGAGAAGCTCGTGGTAAGCTTTCATGAAGAAGAGGAACTATCTCGTACTTTCTCTTTGGCCGCTTCCCGCTCCTCTTCCATGCGTTCCCGCTCGCTGCGGATCTGTTTTTCGATCTGCGCGACCGCTTCCGCATCGCCTTTCGAACGGGCTTCGGTCAGTTGTTTCTGCAGGAAGATTTCCCGCTCGGCGATTTTCGCTTTATAGGATTCGTCGAGACGGAGGAGCTCCTCCTTCTGCTCCTGCGACAGGCTGGGAATGCTTTCCGGTTCCTCCTTCTGCAGGCGTTCCATGGCGAGTTCGTAGGCACTTTTCATAAGTCACATAAAGTAAAGGTCATGCGGACGGATGCAATTGCCGGTGACCGATATCGCGCCGGAAGGTCTTCCCCGGCCAATCCACCTCGTCGCACACGGCGTAGGCTTTCCGGGCAGCTTCGGCAAGGTCCGGCCCCGTGGCGTTGATCCCGAGAACCCGCCCCCCGGCGGACCGGAGGTGCCCGTCCTCATCCAGCCGGGTCCCGGCATGGAGAATGTTCACCCCGTCAGGCAATTCTCCGGGAAGCCGGATTAATTCCCCCTTCGTATACGCGCCCGGATATCCGCGTGCGGCGAGAATTACGATCATGGCCGCTTCCTCGTAAAAGGCCACCTCCTTGGTTTCGAGGCGTCCGGCAGCGCATTCCTTCATCAGTTGCACCGGGTCGGTCGCGCAGAGCGGGAGCAGGACCTGACACTCGGGGTCGCCGAAGCGGACATTGAATTCAAGAACCTTCGGGTCGCCGACCTCATCGATCATCAGGCCGATGAAAAGGACACCCCGATAGTCGAGACCGGCCTTGCCGAGCCCTTCCATGGTCGGTCCAAGGATACGCGCCCGGACTTTTTCCATCACCGCCTCGTCGACAACAGCGGCCGGTGCGTAGGCACCCATGCCTCCAGTGTTCGGGCCTGTATCCCCTTCGCCGATACGCTTGTGGTCCTGGCTCGGTTGCAGGCAGACGGAACGATCGCCGCCGACAAGAACCATCAGGGAGGCCTCCTGTCCGCTGACATATTCCTCGATGACGATCTCTTTCCCGCTGTTCCCGAATTTTCCGTCCACGAGCATACCTTGAATTGCCTCCTCGGCTTCCCCGCGCCTCGTGCAGATAAGGACGCCTTTGCCGGCGGCAAGCCCGCTCGCCTTGACCACAAGCGGGAAGCGGCAACGGTCCAGCGAAGCAAGGGCTTCCCCAGGGTCGGTAAAGCTTTCCCACGCCGCCGTCGGAATGTCATTGTCCTGGAGAAACGACTTGCAAAAGGCCTTGCTGCTTTCGAGACGGGCGGCCTCTTTTCCGGGTCCGAAGACAAGAAAACCGGCTTCGCGGAGCACGTCCGCCACTCCGGCGGCAAGGGAGGCCTCCGGACCGATCAGGACAAGATCCGCTCTTACGTCGCGCGCGAGTGCGAGGACGGCCTGCGGTTCCTCCGCATCAATGGACCGGCAATCCGCTTCCGCGGCCATGCCGCCGTTGCCCGGGGCGACCACGACCCTGTTGACCAGATCGCTGCGCAGGCAACATTTCAGAAGGGCGTGTTCGCGCCCACCTCCGCCAAGGATAAGGACCGTCATCGCAGTATCCATGGTGGGTTATTGAGGCGGGCGGAGGGCGACTTGGCAACGATGCAATCGGTGGAAAGTCCACGTTTTCCCGACCCCCGAAAAGGCGTTGACCTTTTTTCCACGATCACGCTTTCTCTTTCGTTCATATCCGCGCAGATCCCCATGAGCAAAAAGAAGCAGGAACCTGAAGAACCCCTTAATCCCAACAACCTCGACCCCGAGACTGAGCTTCCGCCGGATGCCGATGTGGAAGAACGTTTCAATGATTTCTGGAAAAAGAATGGTCCGGGGATTTTCGGTGGGATCGCGGTTGGCGCATTGCTTGTGATCGGGATTCAAGGCTACCAATACTGGGAAATCCAGAAAGAGGAGGCGATTCAGGAAGCCTTCGCGCAAACGGAATCCCTCGTCGACTTGTCGGATTTTGCCGAAGAATATTCCGGCCATCCCCTTTCCGGCCTGGCCCGACTTTCCATTGCAGACGCACGCTTCGAGGAAGAATCTTTTGGGGAGGCTGCGGAACGGTATGCAGATGCGGCAGATATGCTCACCGATACGCCGATGCAAGGGCGGGCCCTTGTCGGCAAAGGGGTCAGCCTTCTCCGCGACGGTTCCGTGGAGGCCGGACAGGAACTGCTGGAGGAAATCGCCCTCGATTCCAGTATTCTCGATCAAACCCGTGGCGAAGCTGCTTATCACCTCGCGGTCTCGCAGTGGGCCAAAGGCGATCGCGAAGCCGCCCGCGAAAATATCGACCTGATTCTTCAGCTCGAAGGCGCCAGCATGTGGTCTTTCCAAGCCCGGTCTTTACAGGACAGGATGGGGATGGCGCAGACGGACGCCTCGTAAGAGGGCTCATTCGTTCCTGAGCCTGTCCTCCATGGCTTCGAGGCGGGCATCCAGGCGGTTGCGAAGGACAAAGTAGAAAATCATCGCGGGAATTCCAATGGTGAGGCCAGTCGCGGTGGTTATCAACGCCTCGCCGATATCCCCGGCCAGCAGTTCCGGTTTCCCCATGCCGCCGGTAGCGATGGTCTGAAAGGCCCCGATCATGCCGCTGACGGTTCCGAGCAGGCCGACCATGGGGGCAATGGTGGCGATCACGTTCAGGTATTGGATCCATCGCATAGTGGCTCCTTCGAGCGCGTGTAATTGCTGCTCGATCACCGTCGCGCGTTCGGACTTTTCCCGTTCGTTCAGGGTCTGCTGTAACTCTGGCAGGATCGGTTCCCGAACCCAGCGCGAAGGGCGCAGGCCAAACATCGCCGCCGAGGTGCGCATCCACGCGAAAAGAACAAGGGTGAACAAAAGAAGGCAGAGAAGGCCAAGAGGGAACATCGCCCAGCCTCCCTGGCGAAGGAGGTCAAAGAGGGTGATTTGCGCGAGAAGAAGAGGCGTCGGGGTCATGAGATCAGGGACTGGCCGGGGGCAGGACGCCCGCCGGAATAATTGGTGTCGCAGCTTTTTGGATACGCAGTTCGGGGAGCCGCGCCCACCGCCGCGCTTCGCGGAGGTCGCCACGGCGTTCCGCGAGGCGCTGATTGAGAAGGCAAAGGGGCGATGGCGCTTCGAGGGTGGGAATCCGCTTGTTGAGTCCCCGTACCCGTCTTTCCGTTTCCCGCCAGAGCCCGAGACGGGCCAGGGCGACGGCGGCGAGCATTTCCGCCCGTAACGAATCCTGCGGCCCAGCGGCGGCGGCAACCGCTTCGGACCAGGCAAAGACTTCTTCCGCCATGCCTTCGCCCAACGCCTCGCCAAGTAGGCCAAGAAGCTCCTCGTGCGTGCAGCGGGACATGACCGGAAGAAGAGGACGAAGCAGTGCGACGGCCTCCAGGCGCTCCCGCGCGGAGCCTTTTCCGAGGGTGACTTCGAGGGAGTGAAGGCCCGCAGTGGGAAGGGTCAGTTGGCTCCGTCCGCCTCCCTCCTCCGGAAAGAGAATCAGGGAAGAGGTCGTGAGGTGGCGAACCCGGCCGGCGAAGGAGAAACCGTTAGCCGTCGTGCCACTGACAAAAGGCTCGGCGGAGGCGCGGAGGGCGATCAGGAGCAGAAGGCTGAAAAGGCACAGGCGCACGGGTCAGGCGGCCTCCTTTTCCCGAATTCCAGGTTGGCGGAGAAAGTCCCGTACTGCCCCGGCTTTCTCCGGCCCGAGTTCCCGGGCCGTCTCTCGCAGAAGCGCAACCGCCTTCTTACGAATTTCCGGATAGGCGGCATAAAGGACAAGCACTCGCTGGCAGTCCACGGCGGCGAGCTGCGGACGCCCCCGGGCCGCGTCCGCCTGTGCTTTGCGGAGAAGGAGGGATGCGGCCCGGTTCGGAGCAAGGTGCGGGTTTTCAAGGAGGCGTGTGGCTACCGCCGAGGCCTCCCCTGGCCGCTTGTCCGCCTGAAGGATTGCGGCCAGCCGTTCTCCCGCTTCCGCCCAGACTCCCGCGTCGGGAAACCGTCTATGGATCTTCCGCAAAAGCGGGCGGGCGGATTTTTCCTTTCCGTCGCGGAGGTGGATCTCGGCGAGAAGAAACATTCCTTCCGCCACATCGGGTGATTGCGGATGCTTGCGGAGAAAGTTTTCGAGGCGGTCTCGACTTTCGGGAAAGTGATAGGAAGCGGCGGCGCGGGCGAGGGCAAAGGCGGCTCCTGCCGGCAGGGGTTTTCCGGGTACCGCGCTCAACATGCGCAGGCGGAGGGCGTCGGCGGAATCGGTCCGGCCGTCCTTTTCGAGGAGGTCCGCCCGATACAGGGACAACAGCAATGCCGGAAAGGCATCGGCCCGCGCCGCTTGTGTCTGCAACCAGGAAGAGAAAGAGCGGGAGGTGCCGAAGCTTCCCCGCAGATGTGGCCATCCATGGGCGAGAAGGTTGAAAAAAGCCGGAATCGGTACGGCCGTTTCGTTCCGAAGATAGCCTCGATAAAGCTCCTTCAGGAAGGCAGGGATTGCCGGGTTGGCAACGGTCGCACGGAAGCTTGCCCGCAGCTGCTGGCAGAGGGCCTTCGGGACTGTTTTCTCATTCGTCGCGTGTTCCAGCCAGGCGGTAAGATGGGAGCCCAAGGCAACATTGTCACCGGATTTTTGATACACAATCGCCAGTTTTTCCCGGGCGAAGTCGGCCTGTCCTCCGCCGGTCCCGATGGCGGTCAGGTAGGCAGTCTCCGCTGCCCCGTACTCTCCACGGGAAAGGTGGAAGCCGCCGGCTAGGTTCCAGGCGAGACCGACGTGGCGCCCTTCCGGAAAGGCGGCACGGTGGCGCTCTACCAGGGAAAGGAAACGCTCCGGATCTTCCCGCGAGAGCTTCATGCGTTCGAGAAGGGCGGTCTCCTGCAGGGCGGGGGTGGCTCCGGCTTGCCCGGAGACGGAACGAAAGGCGGCAAGGGCCTCCGTTTTCCGACCGAGGGTGGCGAGGCAGCGCCCCTCTTTGAAACGAAGGAGCGCCGACCATGACGGCGGCGCCTTTTCGGCAAGGAGGCGAAGCTGCCGCAGCGCCGCCACCGGTTTTCCCGTTTGCAGGTAGCAGCTCGCGACTTCGAGTTGCCAGCGCTTTTGATCGGGATGGTTCGGATAGGCTTCCAGAAGCGGGTGGAGTTGGTCGAGGGCGGCGGCGTGGCGGGACTGGAGAACGGCTGTACGGGCGTTCAGGAAAAGGATTCGGGGCAGGGCGGGATCCTCCGGAAATTCTTCGAGGAAGCGCCGGGAGAGGTCTTCCGCCCTTTGCCATTCGGCAAGGGACTGATATGCTTTTACTGCCGTCGCAAACGCGAGGGCCCGCAGTTCCTGCCGGATCTCCGGGGCCTCGAGGACGGCGCCCGCAAGGATCACGGCGTCTTGCGTGCTCCCGGAGGAGGCGAGGGCGCGCAGGCGAAGGGCGTAGAGCTGATCGACAGGGGGGATGGCCCTCTCTTCCTCTCGCAGGCCCCCGCACAAGGCCGCGAGTTGTCGCCGCCAGTGCTGTCGCCAGAGGCTTGTCCGAAAGGCAGCCGGAGACGAGGTAGGCGGCGGGAGCAGTTCCGACAGCTTCCTAGCCGTTTCCTCGCCGGGGCGCAACCACGCGCTGGCCGTCCGCGCTTTCTCCATTCGGCCTTTCTCGAGTAATTGGGACACGAGCGTGGGAGCCAGCACCGCACGCCATGCCGGCAGGAGGGGACTGTGCGTCTGCCCCCGCAGAAGCCGCAGGCTGTCTCCGGGAGAGGCGCTCCGCAGTCGCAGGGTCGCAAAAGCGCAACGCGCGACCGCCGCAGCCCCCGGAGAGAGGGCTTCATGTTGGAGAAGGGCCTCGAAATGGCGGCTTGCCTCTGCGAAGTCCTCGGCTGCGATGGCGTGATTGGCGAGGTGCCAACGCACGAGGATTGCCTCCGGAAGCCGGGAGTGTTCGCGAAGGAAAAGATTCCAGGTCGCAGTCATCCTTTCCGGCTTCCCGACGGCCCCGTAGGCGGCTGCCTGTTGGTAGCGGAGAAAGGCTTTGTAGGCGGGCGCTTCCGGCGGATGCCGGAACCATTCCTCAAGGAGGGGAAGCGCGGCAGCCTCGTTCCCCGCCGACAACGCAGCCATGGCATGGTATCGCAAAAGACGCTCCCGAAACTCCGGCTTGCCTGCTTCCGGTTCTTTGCTGTACCAATGGGTGAATTCGCCGAAGAGGCGCTCCGCCTTCCCCCCTTCGCCCCCGGCCAGCGCGGCACAGGCCGCCCGCCATTGTTCGCGCAGCGGGAGAACGGCCTCGGCAAGGGTGGCAGCGAGGGTCACGCTCAGGATCAGAACAATGGTTTTTTCAGGCACGGGCTCCAGCCTCGCCGCCTCTCCCCGCCGCCGGCAAGGCGAGTGATTACCCAAATTCAGGTAACCTTCTGCTGGCAGACCGGACAAAAACAGGTGGTCCGCCCACCGATGGTTTCCCGCTCCAGCGGTTCTCCGTCGCGCGGGCAATGCCCTCCTTTTTTCCACCGATGTGGAAAAAGCCACGTTGGCGGCGGAAGCGTCCAGTCCGGGGCGATGACGCGCAGGGCGTCGCGGGCCACTTTGCGAAGCTCGCGGTACAGCCGCGCCCGTTCGGTGGGCTGGAGCTGGCAGGGCCGCTCACCCGGGAACAGGCGCGCCCGCCAGAGGGCCTCGTCCGCCATCCAGTTGCCGATGCCCGGAAAGCAATCCTGGTCGAGCAGGACCGCCTTCAGGGGTGACCGTGAACGGCGCTCCAGAATTTTCTCCAAGCGCACGCGTGTGAAGCGGCGCTCCTGGGGTTCCGGCGGAAGATTCCGCCACCACGGCGGGGATTCTTTTCCCTCATGAAAGCGCAGCCGGCCGAACATGCGATAGTCGTTGAAGACGAGAGCCCCGCTGTTGGCCGGTCCATCGAGTTCGAGGACAAGATGGTCGTGCTTGTCTGGCTGATACGGTCGCTTTGCCGTGAAGAGCCGTCCCGCCATGCCGAGATGGACGCCGAGGTGAACCCCCTCTTCGAAAAGAAAGCGCATCGCTTTGCCGTGGCTCTCGGCGGCGAGCATTCGTCGCCCGGAAAGCGCTTTTACGATCCTTTCCGGCTCCGTTTCGCGGAAGACCCGGGCATGGGCATGCAGCCGCACGCGCCCTACGCGTCGACCGGTCGCGGGCAGCCATTGATTCCGGTAGAAAACGACTTCGGCCAGTTCCGGCATATTCTCAAAAATGGCCCAAAGTGGCGGAACCGCAACTTCAGTTTCCGAAGGGCCACAGCAGCGGCACGAGAACGACCGTACCGGCGAAATAGAGGAAATTCAGCGGCAGTCCGATCCGGAGGAAATCGGCAAAACGGTAGCCACCGACGGAATACACATACGTGTTCGTCTGGTAACCAATCGGGGTCGAAAAACTGGCCGAGCTGGCCACGCACACGGCGATCAGGAAGGGACGTGGATCAATTCCTAATTCCACCCCCAATTGGATCGCGATCGGGGCCATCAGCACCACCGTGGCGTTGTTGGAGAGGGTTTCCGTGAAGATGGAGGTGGCGAGGTAGAGACAGGCCAGCATCAGGACGAGGGTCGGCAGCTCCGGCCAGCCGATGGAACGGATGCCGGCGAGAAGATCCGCCACCATCCCGGTCACTCCCGAGGTCTCCATCGCCATTCCCAGCGCAAGCATGCCGTAAATAAGAATGAGAATACTCCAGTCGACGCTCTGGTAGGCTTCCTTGGGAGTGAGGACGCCAGCCACAAGGACAAGGCCTACCCCGATGATGGCTGCCGCCGTGATCGGGAGAATGTTGAAGGAAACGGTCAGGATGATCCCGGCCATGACGGCCAGCACCACCGGGGCCCGGCGTCGAAGGTCTTGTGAGGGCGTGTGCGGCTGGTCGAGGAGCATGATATCGTCGCCGTGACGGATTTGTTCCCGGGCCGATTCCGTACCCATCAAAAGAAGAGTGTCACCGGGTTCAAGCGGCAGCCGGTCGATTCGATCGCGCATGTTGATTCCGCGGCGATGGATCGCGAGAATGATCATGCGGAAACGCTGGCGGAAATTCAGTTCGTCGATCGTTTTGCCGATGATGCCCGAACGCGGCCCGATAATCCCTTCCACGATGGATCCCTCATGGGCGGTGATGGTCTCGATGCCCTCCCGTTCCTCGGCTGCAAGGCGCAGGCCCTCGACGGAGCGGGCGCGGGCGAATCCGCTTGGCCGGCAGGCCAGGACCAGCCGGTCGCCGCCGCGCAGGACCACTTCCTTCACGTTGCCCGGCACAGAGATGCCCCCGCGGACGACCTCGATCAAGCGCAGGCCGCGCGCCTTCATCAGGTCGCTCTCCTCCACCTTTTGGCCGATGAGCGGGCTGTCTTTCCGGATGTAGGCCTCCGTAAAATATTCCTTCCGTTCCTCTTCGCTCAAGATAGCGGTCAGGGATTCCCGCACCGGGAGGCGGCGGTGGGCGAAGACGACGAGGTAGGCGGTAGCGAGAAAGAGCAGCGGGACGCCGACCCGGCTCAGTTCAAACATGGAGAGCTCCGCATAGCCGGCCTCGCGCATGATCCCGCTGGCGAGAATGTTCGTGCTTGTTCCGACAAGGGTGCAGACCCCACCGAAAATGGAAGCGTAGCTCAGCGGGATGAGCAGCTTCGAAGCGGGGGTTTGCATTTTCCGTGAAAGCGTCAACACCACCGGCATGAAGATGACGACCACGGGGGTGTTGTTGATGAAGGCGGAAATGGTCGCAACAAGGAAGATCATGATGATCAGCAGGCCCTTGTATCCGAAACGGGTCAGGTGTCCGAGCGTCTGAGCAAGGAAGTCGATGATCCCGCACTTCTCCAGCGCCGCACTCAGGATGAAAAGCGCCGCGATTGCGAGCGGGGCAGGATTGGCGAACACCCCCAGAAGCTCCTCGAATGCGGGAAGCTTCTTCGTGAAGGGCAGGTAGGCTCCGATGAGGAGGACGCTGAAGACCAGCAAGGCCGTCAAGTCGGTGGAGATCCGTTCCCAAATGAAACTGGCCAGAGCCGCGACAAGCAGGCCAAGGACAAAGAAAATCTCCCACGCAACCATTCTGCCCAACTTGGCGAAATCCTCTCCGCTCGGGAAGGAAAAAGGGGCTTCTCCGCCTCCGCCAATGAGGTTGACAGCCGGAATGGCTGCAAATGCAATGCCGGTCTCAATCGTGAAGGTCCTCCGCCAGCTCTCTCCCTCTTTTTCACTCGCTGCTGTCTTCCTGCTCGGAACCGGCGGGTTCCTGTTCGCCCAAGCTCCGGATTACCGGCCTCCGCCGCCTCCGAAAAACAACACCAGCCTCGAGTTGCGAATGCGCTTTCTCTTCTCTCCCGATGTCGAGTTTCGGGGGCTGGGAACGGTGCCTCTGTCCACCGACAACGTCAGTGCCAACAATCCTCTTCTTGGAACGGAAAGGGAGATCCGGTACGACGATGGGGATTTGCGGCAGGACTATATTTCTTCCGATCTCGTTGCCGGTGGAGAAGCTGCGGAAGGACGGATCCCCTCGCCCAATGATGAGGCTACTTCCAATTTCATCTATTTCAGTCCACAGCAGCTTGACCCGGAAGATCCCTCGGCACTGCTTTTCCATCGGTACGCTGCTGTGGGGAACGCGGACCAGACCCTTTCGGCTGAATCGGACAGCTCTCTCGGGTGGGAAATCAACTACACCAAATACTTAAAGTGGAATCGCAATCTCGGGATTCAGGTCGGCTTCAGCTTTAACGGGTTTGATTCCCGCTTTAACGACAAAGTCGGGGCCGATCTTTTTGTGCAGGAGTTCCGTCACCGTATGGCGGGCGACGCCGATGTTCCGGATCTGCCGGGATCGGGCGAAAATGCGGCCGGCAGCGATCGGCAGGAACCTTTCGTAGGAACGGAAACCCGCGAGGAAGTAGAGGCGACGAATCTTCTCGAGTGGGCCGCCACCCAGGAAACAGAGGAATTGATTCCGGAAGGGGCTGTCGTCGACACCGAGGCCGACTTGCGGTCCAGCATTTATTCACTTCGCGCCGGTCCGGTCTATTCCCTTTCTCCGGAAGAAGGCTTTGCCAGAAAATTTGCCCTTCGTGTCGGGGCCGGGGTCAGTGCCCTGTACTACAGTGGAGAATTCGCGACGTACCAAATCCTCGAAAATCCGACTGGAGGACCGAATCCCAGCCAAGGGCTGACGAGCACCAGTGAAGCGGCATGGCAACTGGCCGGTTATCTCGATGCCAGTGCCGAATACCAGTTTACGCAAAGGGTCAGCATTTTCAGCGGAATGCAGCTGCAAAGTGGCAGCGATTACGAACAGGAAAACCGGCAATCAGAAGCGAACGTGGATTTCCAGTCGCAGGTCTATGTTCATGCCGGTTTCGGAATCCGTTTTTGATTTCGTCCCCTTTCCCTTGCCCACCATGCCCGATTTTCTTCAGCTCATTTCCTGAGCCATCATGATTGAGCGCAAAGCAAGCTACGAACGGGACGAATTAATCCAATGCGGCGAGGGCCGGCTTTTCGAAGAGGGCCATGCCCAGCTGCCTCTTCCCGGCATGCTGATGCTGGACCGCATTTCCAAAATCACCGCCGATGGCGGCGCCTATGGGAAGGGCGAAGTCGAGGCCGAGCTGAGGATTCAGCCCGATCTCTGGTTCTTCGACTGCCATTTCAGGGGGGATCCGGTTATGCCGGGTTGCCTTGGCCTCGATGCCCTCTGGCAGCTCGTCGGGTTTTTCCTTACCTGGAGCGGGCATATCGGGCGGGGTCGCGCCCTCGGCGTGGGTGAGGTCAAATTCACCGGGCAGATCCTGCCCACCAACGAATTTGTCAAGTACCACCTTTCCATCAAGCGCATGCTCTCGGGAAAGCTGAAACTGGCCATTGCCGACGGGTCCGTGACCGTTGACGGCAATACGATCTACACCGCCAATGGCCTGCGCGTGGGGCTCTTCACCGAAGTCACTTCTTTTTGATTTTTATGACACAACGAAGGGTAGTTATTACGGGGATGGGCATCATTTCCTGCATCGGAAATTCGGTGAAGGAAGTGGAAAGTTCGCTCCGGGACATGCGGTCGGGCATCCGCTTGAACGAAACCTACGCAAAAGCCGGTCTGCGCAGTCAGGTCAGCGGAACAGTGCCGGACGGCGAGGAGCTGGAGCAACGGGTGGACCGGAAGCTGGCCCGCTTCATGGGCGATGCCGCTCTCTATTCCTACCTTGCCATGGAAGAAGCGATCCGCTCCAGCGGGCTGGAAAAGGACGGAATCTCCCACCCGCGGACCGGCCTGATCGCCGGTTCTGGCGGGGGTTCCCCGGTCAATCAGGTTGAAGGGTTTCGGATCCTCGGGGAAAAAGGCATTCGCCGCGTCGGGGCCTTTCGCGTGCCCCGCGTTATGTCCAGCACCGTTTCGGCGAATCTCTGCACGGCCTACGGCATCAGGGGACTGAACTACAGCATTACCTCTGCCTGCGCGACAAGCGCCCACAGCATCGGGGCCGCCGCCGAACAAATTCAGCTCGGCAAGCAGGACGTCATGTTCGCCGGGGGCGGTGAGGAGGAAAGCCTCGAATTGACGCTGTTCTTTGACGCTATGGGCGCCCTCTCGAGCAGGTACAACGACCGGCCCGCATGGGCCAGCCGGCCTTTTGACGCCGGGCGGGACGGTTTTGTCGCCGCCGGCGGGGGCGCGATGCTGGTCCTCGAGGAATACGAGCATGCGAAAGCACGCGGCGCTCCCATCCTCGGGGAAATCCTTGGATACGGGGCCACCAGCGACGGAGCGGACATGGTCGCGCCCAGCGGCGAGGGAGCGGTTCGTTGCATGCGCTTGGCCACGGAAGGTTGCGACCGCAAGGTCGATTATATCAACGCGCATGGCACCAGTACGCCCGCCGGTGACATCACGGAGTTGAAGGCCATCCGGGAGGTTTTCGGATCGGAAATCCCCGCCATTAGTTCCACAAAGAGCCTGACAGGACACAGCCTCGGGGCCACCGGTGCTCAGGAAGTCGTCTTTTCCCTTCTCATGTTGGAGCGGAGTTTTATTTCCGGGACCGCCCATATCGAAAACCTTGATCCTGAAGCGGAAGGATATCCCATCGTCCGCGAAACCCGTGAAGCGCAAATTTCCACCGTCCTCAGCAACAGCTTCGGCTTCGGCGGAACCAACGCTTCCCTCCTGATCGGTAAAGTGTAGGGTCCCGTCGCTGTTAAGGCACGTTGGTCGCTTGTAGGGCCTCGCCTTGCGCGAGGGCCCCGTTTTGAGGCACGGTGGTTGC
>CAYFUR010000057.1:0-23952 GCA_964346275.1 uncultured Candidatus Sumerlaeota bacterium | reverse complement strand
GAAGCGCCGTCAACTCCCTTCGCGCGGCACGATGAAACCTGGCTGGAAATGTCGCTGGAACTGGATGAAAATGGGGCGGATGACGGGATTTGAACCCGCGACCCCAGGATCCACAATCCTGTGCTCTAACCAACTGAGCTACACCCGCCGCCGGAGGAGAGCGCGCCGGGAAGGCGCGCCTGAGCCCGCTTTCATGGGCCAGGTGGTCCTCCGCGAGCAAGCCTTTTTTCAGCTCTCCCGGAGCGTCGCCAGGAACATGTCCACGTCCCGGCGGTGCTCGCGGTAAAGCCGCTCTGTCACCTCTCCGGGCTCGCCCGTGCCGATGCGCGTTTTGTCCGCCAGGACGAGAGGCATGACCTCGATGAGGGCGTTGGTCATGAAGGCTTCGCCGGCGTTGTAGAGGTCCTCCGCGGTCAGGCTGCGCTCTTCGTATTCGATGCCGAGGCGGCTGCAGATGAGGCCGATTTTGAGGCGCTGGACGCCGGGCAGGGCGCCGTCCTCCACGGGGGGCGTGATGACCTTGCCATCGCGCACGATGAAGAGGTTGGACATGGCGCCTTCGGCGAGAAGGCCGTCGGTGTTGAGCAGAAGGGCCTCGTTATAGCCGTTGCGCGTGGCGAAGTGGCGGGCGAGGACGTGTTCCTGATAGCTGGTGGATTTCACTTGGGCGAGGGGTGAGCGGTGGTTGATGGGAAAGGTGGCGATGGAGGCGGCCCAGCCGCGCAGGCGGGTTTTGTCGAGAGCGGCCTGGTCAAACGGCTGGACATGGACGATGAGCGTGGGGGCGGACTGGCGGGTGCTCTGGCCGGGGGAGGCGGCGGATTCGCCGCGCGTGAGCGTGATGCGCAGGCGGGCGTGTTCGAGCTGGTTGGCGTCGAGGACCTGCTGGCAGATCGCCAGAAGGTCCTCGGAGTTCATGTTCCAGGGGATTTCCACGAGGCGGGCGCTGCGGCCCAGGCGCGCGTAGTGGGCCAGGTGAAAGAGCAACTGGCCGCTTTCGCAGCGGATTGTTTCGAAGAGCCCGTCGCCCAGGAGGACACCGCGATCGAGGGGATCCAGGGCGGCATCGAGCTGTTCAACGAACTTGCCATTGAGATAGATAATCGGCATGGGAGCGGGGAACCTCATCCGCGAGAGCTGCGCAGGTGATTGGGGAAAGGGGGCCGTGTTGTCAGCAAGAAAGTCCGCCGGGGTCAGAAGATCCGATCGACGGTGCAGTGGATCACATCGGGAATATAGCAGCCGACGATAAAGCCGAGAAGAACCGGCAGGTAGGGGAGCACACTGTTGTAGTCGAAATTGCCGGGCGGGGACCATTCAAGCTGGGCCGCCACGGCGAAGGCCGGCAGGCCGAGGATCACGGCCAGGTAAATCAGCCGGGTTGCCGTGCCGAAGAGCAGCGAATGGGAAATTCCCCGATGGCGAAAGAGCTTGTCGTAGGGGAACCAGATGATGCCAAAGGGCCCCCACCGGCGGCGGGCCTCGCAGCGGGCGAGATCGAGGTCCGGACTGATGAAAAAAAGGCTGAAGAGATAGCCCACGGTGAAGGCGATGAGGGCGTCGGTGGTGACTTGTCCAGGGATCTGTTCGCGGACTTCGGGAAAATACAGCGCCGTGGCCAGTCCGATGCCGGCGGCGGCTTCGATGGCGAAATGCACTTTTCCCCGCGGCATGGGTTGACTCCGGATTCGATTCTGATTCCCGTTGGCCCGGATAGCGGAACAGCGGCAAGGGGAAAGACCGGATCGGGCGGGCTTGCGTTGGACTTCGAAAAAAGATTGAGTGGAGTGCTGGTAAACTGAAATGAGGAAGGTGGCGCCGATGCGGGTCATGATCCTGGCCGACATGGAAGGTGTGGCGGGTGTGAATCACTGGGACCAGGTGAATCATGCCGGGCCAATGTATCAGGAGGGCAGGCGCCTCTACACCGAGGAGATCAACGCCGCAGTGCGGGGAGCGTGGGCAGCCGGCTCGTCAGAGATCGTGGTGGTGGATTCCCATGGCGCGGGCGCTGCCGGATCGGGAGGCGGCGCGGCCTTCAGCTCGATTATCCCCGAATTGATCGATCCGGATTGCGAATTTGTGACGCATCATGGGTGGGCGAACTATACCGAGATGCTCGAAGGCGGATGCGATGCCTGCTTTATTGTGGGGATGCATTCCATGGCGGGGACCCCGAAGGGTGTTTTGTCTCACACGATCGCGACGACGCATTGGCTCGAGATTGCAATCAACGGCCAACCGGTGGGTGAAATCGGCATCTTCGCGGCGCTTTGCGGGCATTTCGGAACGCCGGTGGTGTTGGTCAGCGGAGACGATAAGGCATGCCACGAGGCGGAGCAGTTGCTTGGCCGTTCGGTCACGACAGTGGCGGTGAAAAAGGGGCTTTCTCGCTATTCCGCGCGGCATGTCCCGCCCGTGCGGGCCCGCAGGATGATCGAGAAAGCGGCGCGGCAATCGCTGGAGCAGCTTTCCGATCGGGAGCCATTCTCCATCGGTGGTGAAGTGGAAATCCGTATGGAGATCGTGACGGCCGATAACATGGACAAGTATCGCGGCCGCGAAGGCGTCGAGATTGTCGAGCCGCGCACAGTGATTTCCCGGGGAGCGGATTTTCTGGAGGCATGGCGGCGCGTGGCGCCTTTCGGCTGAGGGATGCAGGTTAAAATAAGGAAAGCCGCCCGGCGAACCAGGCGGCTCTCACCCCCACCCCAGGATTGGGGTATCATTGATAAATGACTTCTTCTCCGTAACCCACGGCGCCCACATCGGGAACGCTCTGGCTTCTGATGACTTCGCCTGAGGAGACCGTTCCGTTTGTTGGGTCGTAGGGAAGCCAGAGCCAATCATCCTCATTATTGCCATCGGAGAACCCCTGGGGCAGCGGCGCGTTGGAGGCGTCGGGGCCTTTGGAGACGAGGAACCAGGCGCCGTGGACGTCGAGGGCTTTCTGGTTACCAGGGGCGCTGGGGCCCGGGAGGCCGCTGAAGGGCGATCCCGGGACACCTCCGGAGAGGTATTCCTGGCCGAAGGCTCGATAGCGGAATCGCTCGCGAATGTCGTTGGGGTTGAAGAAGCTCGACTGGCGATTATCGGCGAACACATCGGTGAGGCGCGCACCCGATGAGACATAGGAAACAGGTGTCGAAATTCCCGAATGGAGGTAATAGGGGAAACTGACATCCTCCGCCCAGTCAAAAGGTGGCTTGTTGTAATCGACGGTATAGGATTCAATCCCGGTGGCCAGGGTCCGAAGGTCAGCCTTGACGCGGCTGACTTTGGCGCGGGTCTGGGCTTCCAGGAAGTTCGGGACAGCAATCGCTGCCAGGATGGCGATAATGGCGACGACGATGAGAAGTTCGATCAGAGTAAATGCTTTGAAGTATTTGGGGCCCATTGCCTTGCGACTCCTTTTGTCGAAGCCTTCTGTTATTCCGTTGCTTGATATAATCAACTAAAAGCGGGGCCGTAAAGCAAAGGAAAAGTTGCAATTCGAATCTCTTTTCTCATCGAGCGGCGAGAATCGTGACGATTTCATCGATGGTCCGGCGGATCGAGGCCGTGCTGGACGTGTAATTGTTCGCCATAATCGAGAAAGCGACGGTGCGGCCGGAGTTGGTGGTCACATAGCCGCTGAGAGCGGAGACACCGTCGAGCGTGCCGGTTTTTGCGCGAACGCGGCCGGCCATGCCGTTCTGTGCGAGGCGATAACGCAGGGTGCCGCTGCGGCCGCTGATTGGGAGGCTCTCGGTGAACACGGCGTTTTCCTGCATCTCGGCGAGGAGTTGAACGAGGGCCTCCGCCGTGATGGCATTTTCCCGGGCGAGGCCGCTTCCATCTACACCGTGAACGTGGTCGCTCCCGGCGCCGATTTCCCGCCAGAATTCTTCTTCCAGGCGGTGGGCCGAGCGGTAGCTTGCGCGGCCATAACGATCCGCCGCGGAAAGAAGATAGAGCGATTCGGCGAGGAAGTTGTGGCTTTCCTGGTTGCAGGCTTTGATGGTTTCGGCGATCGTGGCTCCTTCCACCACCCCCAGCAAGGTGGTCCCCTCTTCCACGCTTTCCTTCAGCACCACCTCTCCCTCGATGGTGATCCCTTCGTCATCCAGGGCGCGGCGCAGCATCTGGGCGTTGACTTCAGCGGGGCCGCCGAGGGGGATCGAGCGAACGGCGCTGCCTGAATTGACAGGGACGCCGCCGGTCAGGGTGAGTTCCCTGCCATCGAGACGGCGAATGATTTGAAATGTCGGCGCGGAGCCGCCGCCGAGGGTAACCGTCTGATTGTTGAGCTGAAAGGCTTCGGGGATGGTGGGCTTGATATCGAGGGGCGCCCCCGGTCTCGTGGGGCGGATGGTGATGGCGGCAAGGTTTGCGTTTACGGAAAAAACGGCGGGAAGGCTGGCGTAGCTGGCATCGAGATTATCCCAGGTCCACCCGGGGGGGATGGGAGAGGGATTGCGGAAGCGGCCGGTGTCGACGACGAGATCGCCCGCGACGCGTCGCAGGCCGCTGGAGGCCGCCTGGCGGGCGAGTTCCCGGATTTTCATTTGCCCGGGCCGGCCGCCGAGGAGTTCGGGGATCCAGGTGGGATCCCCGGTCGCATGAAGGACCAGGTCACCGTTTGCTTGACCCGCGGGGGAAACTTCTTCCGTCCGGAGCGTCGTGCGGAAGGTGTCCGCAGGGGATAAACGGTCCAGCGTCATGGCGGTGGTGACGAGTTTGCGGTTGCTGGCGGGAACGAGAAGGCGGGTGCCATTGATATCTGCCAGGGTGTCTCCCGATGCCAGATCGGCGGCGTAAAATCCCCATACTGCCCGGGCCGCCGAGCCTCGAGACAGGATGCTTTCAATCCGTTGATCGAGAGGGGCAGCGCTGAGAAATGGAGGGGTGATCAGGAGAAGAAAAATAAGGAATAGAAGTCGTGTCATGCGTTCCTGCCGGCGAGTTGTATAGACGTGGTCCCGTCACGGGACGGAAAGAGTCTGAAGAGAGGCTCAGACAATGGGAAGCCTTTTTTCTACTGAAAAGAGGTTTTTCTTTGGTCATTTCCTGCTTGAGCCAGGGGGGCTGGTGGCCCACCCTTTCTGCAATTTGCCTCCTGAGAGTCTCCACATGGCTGTCCATCCCATTGAAAACCATGGCATTATCGGCGATCTGCACACAATCGCATTGGTTGATATGGATGCGTGTATCGACTTTATGTGTTTCCCGCATTTTGATTCCCCGTCGATTTTCGCCAAGTTATTGGACGAGGAACGGGGCGGTTTTTTCGAGCTTGCGCCGCTCATGGAGTCTCCGAAGCACAGGCAGCTTTATCTCCCCGACACCAATATTCTCCTGACCCGCTTTCTTTGCGAGGGAGCGATCGCCGAGGTGTCCGATTTCATGCCCGTGGATCACAACGGGGGTTTTGCCCACAACCTTGTGCGGCGGGCAAAATGCGTTCACGGCGAGATGAATTTCCGCATGGTTTGTTCTCCCGCTTTTGATTATGGCCGGGCCTCCCATCGGATCGAGGAAGATGATTGCGGTGTGATTTTCCACTCCGAGGGGACCGATGGGCTTTCGCTGCGGCTTCGCAGCGAGGTGCCGGTTCGGATTCACAACGGAGCCGCCGTGGCGGAGTTTACCCTTCAAAGTGGCGAGACAGCGGCTTTTATTCTGGAGGAAGCGGCGGGAGAGATGGAAAGCGCCTGTGGCCGGGAGAACTATGTCTCAAGCAGTTTCAAGGAGACCGTGAATTTCTGGCACCGGTGGGTGGCGCAGAGCAGATATCAGGGACGGTGGCGCGAGATGGTCAATCGGTCGGCTCTGACACTGAAGATGCTGACCTCCCATCCCCATGGGTCTCTTGTTGCCGCGCCGACGTTTTCCCTGCCCGAGGAGATCGGCGGCGGCCGCAACTGGGATTATCGTTATACATGGATTCGGGATGCGTCGTTTACGCTCTATGCGCTGATCCGGCTTGGCTATACGTCGGAGGCGAAGCGTTTCATGGGCTGGATTGAGCACCGCTGCGAGGAGTTGGAGCCCGATGGCCAGCTTCGGATTATGTACGGGCTTGATGGGCGTAAAGAGCTTCCCGAGGAGGAGTTGAGCCACTTTTCCGGTTTCCGGAACTCCCATCCCGTGCGCATTGGAAATGCCGCCGCGAGCCACTTGCAGCTGGATATTTACGGCGAGTTGATGGACTCGATCTATCTTTACGATAAATACGGCGAGCCAATTTCCTATGACCTGTGGCGCAACTGTATCCGTCTGATCGACTGGGTGTGCGAGAATTACAACCAGCCGGACGAGAGTATCTGGGAAGTCCGCGGCGGCCGGCGCCATTTTCTCTATTCGCGTGTCCTTTGCTGGGTGGCTGTGGATCGTGGCGTGCGGCTGGCCCTCAAGCGGTCGCTGCCTGCCCCGCTGGATCGCTGGCTGAAAGTCCGGACAGAGATTTACTACGACATCTTCGAGAACTTCTGGAATCCGGATTTGAAAGCCTTTGTCCAGTTCAAGGGAGCCGACTATATGGATGCGGCCTCCCTGCTCATGCCCCTGGTCAAATTCATCGGCCCAACGGACCCCCGGTGGATTTCGACTCTTCGGGCGATCGAGAGCCACCTGGTGGAGGACTCTCTTGTTTATCGCTACCGGACCGGGAATTCGGCAACGGATGGATTGGAGGGTGGCGAAGGCACCTTCAGCATGTGCTCGTTCTGGTATGTGGAGTGCCTGTCACGGGCAAAAGAGACCCAGAAGGCGCGGTTCTATTTCGAGAAAATGCTCGGCTATGCGAATCACGTGGGACTTTACGCCGAGGAACTGGGCCCGAGCGGCGAGCATCTCGGTAATTTCCCTCAGGCATTCACTCATTTAGCCTTAATTAGCGCGGCATATCACCTGGACCGATCGCTGAGCGACCCGCACCGGTTTGAGTCATCCATGTGACGGCAGAAACTTTCGCTCGCCCGGGCAAATCAATATAGACCCGGCGAGAAGAGTCAATGTGGAGGGAAAGGGCACGGAGAAGCGGAGCGGCATACGGCAAGGAATGAATAAAAGCTCCCTATCCAAAGACTTCCATTAAGAGATCCTGAACATCACTGGCGCGGAAGGGCTTCGAGAGAAAGCCGGAGATGCGGCATTTGGAGAATCGCTCTGTGATTTCCGAGCGGCTGAACCCGCTCATGAGGATCACCGGCATATCGGGGCGAATGAGGCGGATTTGTTTCATGGCTTCTTCGCCGTCGAGGCGGGGCATGGTCAAGTCGAGGAGGATACCGCTGAACCCATCGGGGTCTTCTTTGATGCGGCGGAGGGCGTCGAGCCCGTTTCCTGACTCTTCCACCTCGAAGCCAGCGCGCTCGACGATTCTCCGGAGAACGGAGCGCACCATTTCCTCGTCATCGACGATCAGGACACGGCCCTTCGTGCTCCATTCGCTGGAATCAGCGAGCATTTCAACTTCGCCGCTGCTGCCGGGCGGCGCGCACGCCGGGAGATAGACAGAGATGCGGGTCCCGCGGCCGGGTTCGCTTTCCACATGGATAAAGCCCTTGTGGGAACGCACAATGCCCATGACGGAGGCAAGGCCGAGGCCGCGGCCGGAGAATTTAGTGGTGAAAAAGGGGTCGAAAATGCGCTCGCGGGTTTCCTTGTCCATGCCGCATCCGGTATCGGAAATCCTGAGCCGCGCATAGACGCCTGGCTCCAGATCCTCCGACCAGGGCACGCCCTGGAAATCCGCTTCCTCCAGGCCGACAACGTCCGTGGAAACTTTGACGTCGCCGGGCATGTCCCCGAGCGATTCGGAGGCGTTTGTGACGAGGTTGAGGAGGACCTGGCGCAATTGGGTGACGTCGGCTTTGACGAAGGGTGCGTCTTCTGTCAGGAAGAATGATAATTCGGTTTTCTTGCTGATAGACAGTTGGGCGAGGCCGACCGTTTCCTCCACGTGCTGATTCAAGTCGAGGGGGCGGATTTCGAAGGGAGCGCGGCCGGAATAGGCGAGCAGTTGGTTGGTGAGCTCGGACATGCGCGTGGCGGTGGAGTCGATTTGTTTCAGGCAGGAGAGCAAGGGGGTGTCTTCGTCCGCTTCCTCAAGGGCGAGGCTGGAATTGCCGAGAATGCCGACGAGGAGGTTGTTGAAATCGTGGGCGATTCCGCCGGCGAGGACGCCGAGGCTCTCGAGCTTTTGCGCGGAGGCGATTTTGTCTTCCAGGTCCCGTTGGCGTTGTTCCGCCAGGCGGGTCTCGGTCACCTGGTGGAGGATTGCCACAAGCCTGTAGATTCGCCCCTCGTTATCTTTCAAAGGGGCGAGCCGGGTGATCCATTTTGTTTGGCGGCCTTTGAGTTCAATCGTTTCCTCGAAGAGGAGAGGCTCGCCGGCGCGGAGGCACTCGTTGTATTTCTCCTGCCAGCGGTTGACCGTTTCATCGGGCAGGTAATCTTCCAGTTCGTCGAGGAGCATGCCGCTCAACTCATCCACCGGGATGCCGAGGGCCTGCTCCAGGACGGGATTCATACCTGTATAGACAAAGTCGCCGCCGGCGCGCACGTCCACGACGTAAATCCCTGCTTCCACGCCGTCGTAGATTGACTTGAGGAAGCCTTCTTTTTCTTCGCGGCGGCGTTCTTCGTTTTTTCGCTCGGTGATGTCTTCGACGAGGGTGATCTTCTGCGGGCGGCCGTCCTGGCCGGTGAGGCGGCCGACGGAGGCCTGAACATCCATGGGGGTGCCGTCGCTTCGCAAGACGCGCCATTCGCTCACAGGCTCTGGTTCCCCGCGGAGAAATGCCTGGTGGATTCTTTCGGCTTCCGCGCGCTGGGATTCGGGAAGAATGAAGGAAAACTTCCGCCCGAGGAGGTCTTCCTGGCGATAGCCGAACATATCGCAGAAGGCCCGGTTGACGAGAACATAGTTCATCTCGTCATCGGTGAGGGAAAGGCCAAGGGGCGTGGTGTCGACCACCGAGGCGAGCAGCGTTTCGCTCTCCCGCAGGGCCATGACGGCCTGCTGGCGGGGGGTCACATCATTCAGAATTCCCACCAGGTGGGTCGGGTTGGTTCCATTTTCCTGAACCGGGGCTGTGTAGACTTCTATCCAGAGCGGCCGGCCTTCCCGGGATTCTGTTTCGACCAGGGTCCGCCCTCGCTCCCGCCGATTCAGCGCGGTAAAAATGGCGTGCAACGCCTCGGTCTGGGGCAATTCTCCCCTCAGCGCATCGGTGGGGCGATTCTGCAGGAACTCCGGAGAAACCCCGGTCAGATCCTCGAAAGCGCTGTTGACGAACGTGACGGGGCGGCCGTGAGTTCGCGCGTCCACCACCACGATACCGTTTTCCACGGAGTGGAGGACGCGTTCGGACAGGTTCAGGCGCGATTCCGTCTGGCTCTCCCTGGTCACATCGCGAATCAGGAACACGGCGCCGGAGGTTTCCGTTGTCGAGAGTTGGAGAAGTTCGCCGCAGAGGGAGAGATTCTTGACCCTGCCGTCCGCGAGGCGAAGGGAGCGCCGTGCGTTGCGGAGAGGCTGTCCTTCTTCGCGGAGCCTGCGAAAAAGCTGGTCCACCGGCTCGCGGCGAGCCCCCGTTTCGTCGTAGAAGTCCAGATTCAGATCGGTGCACGGCTGGCCATACAAATGGCCGCTATGGATTTCCAGGATCTCCTCGGCGGCACGGTTGGCGAAGCTGAGCCGGCCCATTTCGTCGAGGACGACGACGGCGGCAATCTCGGTGGCGAGGATCCCCTGGAGAAGGGCGTGTTCGTGCTTGAGGGTTTCTTCGGTTTCTCTCTGGCGTGTGATATCGGCGAGGTTGACTACGAGCCCTTGGACGCTGGGCTCGACGAGAAGATTGCGGATCGTGCCGGCGAATCGCCGCGGGCGCCCGTGGAAAGAGCGTAAACGTGCCTCGCGAATGGGGAAGGCGCGGCGCGGCTCTCGGAGAGCCTCTGCCTGGGCTTCCAAAAAGGCCTCTTGTCCCTCGCCGGTCATGAATTCGATGACGGTTTTGCCAATCAATTCTTCGTGGGAATAACCGAGGAGTGACAGGACGGCGGGGCTGACATAGGTGAGAAGGCCCGTTTCGCCGATCACCAGCACCAGATCGTGGGCGTTCTCCACCATGCTGCGGAAGAAGTCCTTCTGGCGGCGGACATCTTTTTCAGCCCTCTTTTGACGTGTGAAGTCGCGATAGATGGCGACATCGAGGGGCGGGTTCGTGGTCAGCCCGAAGATTTTTTTTGTCACATGGCGGGTCGAGCCATCACGGCGGGCGATATCGAGTTCGAAGGTTGTCGCCTGGTTGCGCGGCACCGGCTCCTTGATTTCTTCGGACCAGGCCTGCTGGGCCGTTTTACCAATCAGGCTTTCAATGGAATAGCCCACCATCATGGCCATGCCGGGGTTTACGAAGACGATCCGGCCCAATTCGTCGAAGCCCACGACGCCATCGGTCATGGATTCATAGATCAGCTCGAAGATCGGCGGGGAGGGCTCCTCGGGCATGGCACCCACGTCCCCGCCAGACTCCTTGAAGGCCTGGCGGGCGAGAGCGTTTTCCAGCAGCCCGATGCGGTCGATCAGATCCTGCCGCGAAAGTTCTTCGAGCTCCACGGATTCCGATTTCGGCGTTCCCGGATTCATTCCGGCGTTCCCTTTGGCTTCGCGCGAAGTGGCCCAAAAATGAATTCTCTCTCGGAAAGCTTGAGAGAGCCCACCTTAATATTTAATTATTCCAGGTTTTCCTGCGCAAGAGCGGCAATGCAAAATTCCGTGAAGCGGCGTTTTTTTCTTTTCGAAGCTGATTTTTGGCGCTTTAAGCGGGTTTTTCTCTTCCCCCAAAGGGCTCTTGCTGTGAACTGAGGTGTCTTTCCCCATCTCGTCCATTTCCATCTTGTGTTCGGCTTCCTGCTCTCATTACCCTGCGGTTGATTCGAATATTGGAAAGATTTTTGAAAAAGGTGGCAGGAGCCATGTCCGCGAAGATCATCGTCAACAGCAATGGTCCGCTGAAGGTTGAAGGAGATTTCATGATGATGGATGGGAATGGGATTCCCTATGAGCTGGCCGGCAAGAAGGCGGTGTTTATCTGCCGCTGCGGCCAGACAAAGAAGTCTCCTTACTGCGATGGGACGCACAAGTCTTGCGGTTTCGTGTCGGAGGCGAAGGGTGATGGCGGGGCGGCGCGGGCCTGAAGATTGGGAAGAGCGTATCCTAGACGAGCCCTCAGACCGGAAAACCGTTGCTCCTGGGATTCCTCGCATCCACGCTTTGGTTAAGGCGCAATCCTACGCAAGTAAGCGGCGGAATACTCATGCTGTCACGTTATCGTGATCTCGACGAATCGTTGGTCGTAGTCCGGCCCGAGGAAAGACCCTGGGGATTTCTCGTTCATGCATTGGGCTGGATTCCGGTATGGGGTTTTGTCTTCAATGCGGCGATCTGGCTTTATTTCAAG
This sequence comes from uncultured Candidatus Sumerlaeota bacterium, assembly GCA_964346275.1. Classification (GTDB taxonomy): domain Bacteria; phylum Sumerlaeota; class Sumerlaeia; order SLMS01; family SLMS01; genus CAYFUR01. Next base: position 12,502 of record CAYFUR010000057.1, on the reverse strand, counting down.
AATCGCAGCCGCGAAATGGTTTTTCATGTTCAGCAGGCAATCCAGTTTCAGATCGTGATTTTGATTCCGGTGCTGACCTGGATCATCTGTTCGATTTTTACGGCGATTATTGGGAATCTCAGTGAACCCCTGGGCGGGCTGCTTCAGACGATCAACACTTTTTTCCTTTCGGTGGCTCTCACAGCGGGCGGTTTTCTCGCGGTCTTCGGGGGCGCCATGGTCTATAGCGGGAAAGGATTTCTCTATCCCGTGATTGGCCGGCGCGTTCTGGAAGGTTCCCTTCGAAAATATACAGAGGAGTGAGGCATGGCGCACAAGCAAACACCCCTTCAACGCAAGGCTGTCGACGCGATTATGAGCCAGATGGAGCACTATCTGGACATGCGTTGCCAGCAGGTCACCCGCATTAATCCTGACATCGAGCGGGCATGGGACGACACGGTCTGGCAGGAGCTGGTGCGCCTGAGAACCACGATTTCCACGGACAAGGCTTACGGCCCTGTGCGTCTGCATCTTGCCGAGCTTTTGATTTCCGATGATCGCCGCCGAGTGAATGACCTGCTCCAAAGCAAGGGTCAATACAGTCTCCTCGGCGAAATCGTTGAGGAGGCGGATCAGGCCTCTCACAAGACAGAGGGCCAGCTCGAGATTCACGACATGCGGACGCTCTATCGGGCGATCGATCCAAAGGTCGAACCTCTGATCCAGCTTGTTCAGACTTATATCTGGTGGGATCTCTCTGATGCCTGTCTCGTGGCGCGCTTTAACTGGAAAAGCGACCGCATCAAGCACTTTGTAGAAAAAGGCATCACCGATGAAATGGCATCCTATTATCAGGAATTGATGGGCAAGGAGCGGAAGCCGTCGGCGGAGGGCGTCGTTAATTACGAGTGCCGCATGCTGGAAAAGACATTAGAGGAGTTTCGGCTCCGGCGAGAAGAGTCCCGCGGGTTCCATGTCATTGTCCGCCGTGATCCCCTGCCCGCGGAAAACCCTGACGTGCTGATCGAGGCTCTGGCTTCTCAGATGGCCTTGCTCGAGAAGTTGCGCAAGGGCGAGGAACTCGATGCGAGTACCCTGGAACAGTTTGCGAAGGCGATGCACGCGGAGCAGGAAGAAGTGACACCGGAGAAGGCCGCTCCTTTCCTTGAGCAAACGATCAAGACAAACAAAAAGCGGCTGCGGGAAGCCCTGACTCATACGCCCAGCGGCGGCGAGCCCCATAGCATGAAAAACCGCCAGCTCCATAAACTGGAAAAGCGCTTTGAGGAAATCGTGGGCGACCGCGATTACAAGGAAGAGCCCAAACCTTCCACTTCGGAATAACGTCTGATCACCGGCACGCCTCAATACAGGAGAGAAGAGCAATTTGCCTATGAAATGGACACATCTGCTTGCCGGGATTCTGAGTTTCGGGTTGATCTCTGCCTCATGGCTTCCCGGCCAGGAAACGGAAACGTCTTACGACGCCGGCTCCCAAACGGAAACCTCCTATGATCGGACCGCCGCGGAGCCCCGGATCGACAAGATCGCTGGGGTGAACACGGAGACGAGCTATAATCCGGAGGGAACCTTCTCCAATTCGACCATCGGGCTTCTGAGTACGCGCCGCGCCGCGCCCGAATATCCGAATTTTCTGCTCGGGCTTCAGAACGCCGCGATGCAGCACAAGAATAATGCGCTGCATGTTGCCCCGCTGAGCGCCGAGTCCCTCGCGGACCAGGCGGGTATTCTGCGTCCCCGCGGTGTGAAGACTTTTATCGTGGATTCTCCGGACCCGGCGAAGGCGAAAGAGTTTTTTGAGGCTTCGAAACTTCTGGAGCGCCAGGCCGTGCTCGTGACGGAAAAACTGCCGACGGATTATTACCCGCCTTCCGTGGTGAACTCGCCGGTCATCTATGGCGAGCGCGTCGGCGAGGCCGCGATCCGGATGGTCGGGAATAACGAAGTCGAGGTTGGTTATATCCTGGGCGGCGAGGTGAATTCCACAATGCAGTCGAGCATCATGCGTTCTTTCCTCAAGCCCTTCGACAATGTGGCGCCCAAAATCAAGCTGGTGGAACTCGATCCCGGGTCGCCCTCCCAGAGCCTGGTTCCGCCATCGGTGGTTTGCGTTTTGACGGCGGAGGCAAGCCGTTCGCTGGCGCCGATGCTGCGCGAGAGCTATCCCGACTCGCGGATTGTCTGTGTCGGCCAGTCGCCAGAGGTCGTGGCGGCATACGAGAATGGGCTGATCGATATGCGTGTGCGTCCGGATTACGACCGGATTTTGCTGAACGCATTGCGCGAGGCGCGCCAGAAGTCCGACATGCCGATCATCGTGCATCCCGCGGCGGATAAGCGAATGATGAAAGAAGAAAACTGAAGACGCTGATTAGGCTTCGGAGAGAATCGCGTCGATCAACGCGTCGCTGACCAGCCACCCCTCGCGCGTGGGACATATAGACGATTCCTCGCAATGAAACCAGCGGGCTCCCTCCGGGCCCGCTTCTTCTATCCACTGGCGGGTGCGTGAAAACAGCTCGGGATCGCTCTCCCGGGAAAGGCCTTCCCTCCGCCGGAGAGCGGTGAACAGGCGTTCCGCCGCTTCCGTTCTTTTGTCAACGCGTTCCACCTCGCGGCGGGGGAGTTGTCCCGCATCGATGGACGCTTCCCAGGCATCGAGGTTTTCCGGATTCGCCCAGCGCTCTGTTCCCAGGTTGGAATGGGCGCCGGGGCCAAGGCCTACGACATCGCCGCGGGTCCAGTAGCGCTGGTTGTGGCGTGACCGCCAGCCGGGCCGGGCGAAATTGCTGATTTCGTAATGCTCGAATCCCTGGCTTTCGAGAAAGGCGGCTCCCTGGAGATACATCGCGGCCTGTTGTTCGTCCTTCATTTCATCAATCCGCCCCGCTTCAAGCCACTGGAAGAATGGGGTGCCCGGGTGAAATGTCAGGCCGTAGAAACTGAGGTGCCGGGGCTCCAATTCCGCCGCGCGCCGGAGGTTGTCCATCCAGTCTTCTTCCGTCTGCCCGGGAAGCGCGAACATGAGATCGAGGGAGATGTTGGTGATACCGGCCTGGCGGGCGTTCTCGATGACTTGCGGGATGAGATCCGGCCCGTGGAGCCGCTCGAGAAGATTCAATTCCCGGGGCTGGAACGACTGGATGCCGATGCTGAGGCGCGTGATGCCCGCGCCGCGCCACTTGGCGCATCGCCCGGCGGTCAGGTTCTCCGGGTTGGCTTCGAGAGTGATTTCCACTTCCGGTGCGATGTTCTGAAATCGGGATTGAAGGCGCTGGATCAAACTCCCGACAGATTCGGGAACCAGTGTGCTGGGGGTGCCGCCGCCGAAATAGATTGTTTCCAGGCGGCGGCCCGCAAGGCGCGGGTATGCGGCGAGGAGGAGTTGCAGCTCTTTGTCGAGACGATCCGGGAAATCGAGGCGCGATCGGGCGGGGCGCGACCGCAGCTCCAGCTTGTAGAAATCACAGTAGGGGCATTCGTGCTTGCAGAAGGGCACGTGGATATACAGGCCCAGGCTTTTCCGCGGCGGCGTCATCGATAGCGCGTTTCCGGCTGGCTGGCGTCGTAGCTGGTTTCGGTTTGTGAAGAGCCGTAGAAGGTTTCCGTCCGGCTGGATCCGTATTCTGTTTCGTTGCGCGTTTGGGGAAGAATCGCACCGGAACGGATCAGGTAATCCGTCCGCGCTTTGTCGATCTCCTGCTTGCTCATGCTCTTGCGTGGAGTTTCCCTGGGCGTTTGCGAGGGCTCTGTGTTTTCCGGAGCCGGTGGCTGTGGGGGTGGCGTTTTTTCGCTTTCCAGCTTCTCTTCCATTTGCTGGATGTCTTTCTCCAGGCGGCCCATGGTTTGTTCAATGTGCTGGGGTGTTTTTTCGAGAACCTCCCTCATGTTTTCAAAGGCGCCGAGCGAATCCTGCATGAGCTGGAGCCTTTCTTCCGGAGAGCGGGACATGTCACGGGATGCCCTTTCGAGGAGCGCGGCATAGTCCGACCAGGCACGGGCATCTTTCGGGCGCTCCTGCACGGCTTCTCTTGCCGACCGCCGCGCACCCGCGAAATCGCCCGCACGCTCGTGAAGATACGTCAGGTGATAGAGGATGGAGCCCTCGCGGCCCGCCACATTCTCCCGCGCCTTTTCCATCACTTGGATGGCTTTTTCAAACTGATCGTTTTGTTCGTGGAGCCGGGACAGGGACCAGTAATTCGCGGTATCGCCAGGGTTGCGCTCGATTGCCCGCTCCAGGGCCTGGATCGCGATCTCTGGATTTTCGGAAGCCCGCGCGGCCTGGGCCACGCGCGACACCACGGGATGGCTGGGCCATTTTTCCAGCGCGCGGAAGACGATCTCGGCGACCTCGTTCCGCTGTTCCTCCGACAGCTCCATCTTTTGCGTTTCTTCGTAGAGAAGACCCACCAGGTAGGGCATGCGCGGGTTGCGGTCGATCGTTTCCATGAGCCGCTCGTATTTCACCGCATCGGGAACCTGCTCGGGCACTTCCTTGCGCCTATAGACATGGTTGAAGACATTGCCGATTTTGGAGATTGCAGCCTGTTCGACATATTCCTCGCGCGCGGGGTGGTTATAGACGGCGCGGGAAATTTCCGGATAAGCGAAGCCCCTGGTGTCTGGGTCCGGCCTTGTATGGTTGATGAAGATGAGGAGATACTCCGGCCGCCAGCGCTCCATGACAAGGTCGGCATTGCGTTCGATGAACAACTGGAAGCGCTGCCTCCTGGCTTGTTTTTCCAGGCGTTCCCGCTCCTCGGAAGTCAACTTCTCGACGTCGCGTTCGGCCACAAGCTTTTCGTAAACTTCTTCCTCCGAGGGAATGCGCCCCGCAGTCGACGGAGCATGAGCCAGGTAGGGATTTGTGAGGCCGTCGACGTCGTAGAGGTTCAGGTGGCGGGCAAACCAGAGTGGCTGGCCGATATCGCTCATGAAGATCGATGCGTCATCCTGAGTGTGCAGGAGAAGGTAGTCCGAGACGTCTTTGAGTGGGGGGCTGAATCCGCGGGAGAAGTCGCGCTCGACGCGGTCGGGGAGCCACCACATATACGAGCGATGCCCCCAGTGGATCGCATTGGGGCCGTAGATTGAAACAGAGTGAATGCGGCTCTGTTCGTAGGCGATGCCGAACAAGAGATAGGCGGCCGTGGCCTTAAGGACGCCGGCGATGATCCATGCGGGCCATCGGCGTTGCATGAGGGCCCGGGCGAGTTGGGCCGGGAAACCAAAGCCGATGGCGGCGGCCACGCCGATGAACGGGAGGATGATCTGGAAGAAACGGAACGACGGCATCCAATCGCCGTTCACATGATAGACGTAATACAGGTTCATCAGCCAGGGCAGCAGCACCAGGCAAAAAATCTTGCCCGCATGCACTTCGCGGAAAAAGGAGGAGCCTTTTCCTTGGGTGAATCGCCGGGACAGGCCCAGCGGCCAGGGAAGAACCGCGGCCAGCGCGGCCAGCACCGCGGACAGAACCCAGAAGTTGATCCAGAGGAGGGAATTGAATTTCGCGACGCTCAGCTCCCAGAGCGTGCGCTCGGTGTTCATGGCCCATGCGAGCTTGTTGTTGGCGGGAATACTGGAAGAGTCCGCGGGCGGGCGGACATCGAACCCGGCCTGATCGAAATAATAGATTTGTAACTGCTGCCAGGCGCGGTCGTGACCCTCAAAGAGAACGTGGCGCTGTTTGGCGTAGTAGGTGTTCGGCAGCATTTCGCCGAAGTAGGCCCACTTCCATCCCCAGAAGAGGATGAAGGGAATGCCCGCCAGGAGAGCCCAGGCCACCATGCGGCGCAGAGGGAGGCGCTGGTGAAAGATGAGCCAGAGGCCATAGAGGCCAAGGGGGGAAAGATAGTAAAGTGAGTCGATGCGAGTCATGGCGGCAAGCACCGCCAGGATCGGGCTGAATTGCCAGAGGCGGAGATCCCGCCGCTCCGCCTCGAAGCGCCAGTAGGCGCCGACGACGAGGGCAACCTGGAGCAGCGTTTCCAGGCCCATCATCCCCCAGTGGGAGAAATACGCGTTCGTGGCGAGAAGGGCCGGAGGGATCAAATTGAAGAGGTCGTCGCGATCCCGGATCGCCCGCGCCAGTCCCCATGAGGCCGCCATGGCGAGAATGCCGGAGGCCATGCCCAGAATCTTGGAGACGAACATGAGGTCCATCCCCAATGCATGGGGAATGAGCAGCAGCACGGCCCAGAGAAAATTTGTGAACCCTTCGACGCGAAGGCCGCCGGGGTTAAAGCGCCAGCCGTGACCCTCGACGAAATGATCGACATAGCGGAAGGTGATATACGCATCGTCGATGACCACGGTCCAGTAGGGAGCGGACTGATAGACAAAAAAGACCGTGAAGCAGATGAAGATGAGCAACTGGAGGATCATGCGGGGGCGGAGCCAGTAGCGCATGAGGCGGCGGCCGCTTTCCCTGGGCCGATAAAGATCCTTGTGCTCCTGGCTGTGGTAAGACCGAAAGCGGGCCCACCAGGCACGGAGAGCCGATGTCTCCCGCGTTGTGACAAAGCGCCCCTTAATGCGCTCGAGGAGCAAAGGCCGTGGACGGCGGTTGGGCTTCGGGTATGGAGGAGCCTCCGCGCCGGCTTCCTGCTCACGCGGGGGCGAATCCAGTTCCGTATCCAGTTCTTGCTCTTTTTCCGGTTTCTCTTCAGACATGCTCAGGTCGTTGGGCCACTGTGGTCGTTGCTGCCTCTGTGAAAGGCGGAGGAACAGGAAACGGGTATCCCGCTTGAAGAAGCAAGGCCGAAAGGCACGAGGTTGCTTGCCGTCGTGCAAGAAGAAGCCCGGCAGAGAGTCTCTGCCGGGCTTCTCGGTGGAGGTGGCGGCCGTCCTGCGATCAATCAATGCATGAGCATCCAATCCTGGACGCGGGTCACCGTTTGCGGCGCCGAAAACTCCGAGGTGTTGCCGCTGGTATCGGTGACTGTGGCCGTTACGTTGAAGGGAGGTGTGGGCCATGTGATGGAAGAGACGGTCCAGGCACCGGACGAGACGGTGGTCTCGCCGAGGAACACCGCTCCCTCGTCCGCGCTGTCGGCAAAGACGTCGACAACAGATGAGTCCTCGGCCGCCGTGGTTCCGCTCATCGTTCCTGCCGAGTAGTTGACTCCGGTGATGACAGGCGGTGTTTCTTCCGTATTGCCATTGTTCACGTTTTCGATTCCCTGGTTGGTGTTCGAGGAAATCGAATTCGCCCTGATCGGGTTTTGCACGGTTCCCGATCCGCCGGTGTCGTCAATATTGATGCCATCGTTCTGGTTATTCCAGATCACATTAGGCGGGATCGTTTGCATCAGTGAATATCCGCCGACGGAATTATTATTCGCGCCGGAGATCATGGAGATGCCGTGTCCCTGGTTCCCAGCTCCGAGAGTTTGGGCGGAATCTGTGCCGATAAAGTTTCCGAAAATTGCGTTTCCGGAACAGGGGGAGCCGGACAATACGATGCCGTGGCTTCCATTGTCGGCGATGACATTCCCCTGGATGGCAAGGGCAGGGGGAGGAGGCGCCAGCCAGGCACCGATTCCCAAGGCATCGTAGCCAATGCTGCAAGAGGTGGCGGCGCTGAGAACGACGCCTTCGCTCGTGTTGCCGCCGGGCAGGGGGGATTCCGTGGCATCGAGGCCGATGATATTCCCCCAGATGAGGGCTTGGTCCGTGGCGAGGTAGATGCCGTCCTGGCCATTTCCACTGATCACGTTCACTTCCACGGAATCGGAAACGCCATCCACATCGGTGCCGACGAGGTTTTGCGAAGCGTCGGCGATTTCAACCCCGGTCAGGATATTTGCAAGGGCCGCCAGGCCCGTGATATCAACACCGATGTAGTTGCCGGCGACCTTGTTCATCGTGGAAAGGCCGTCGATGAGAACCCCGTTCATCTCGTTGCCCGAGATCACGTTGCGCTCGCCGCCTGTGGGCGCGCCGGCGATGGTGTCCGCTGATCCGTCGCCATCGGTGCCGACGATGTTCATTCCCGACGAGGCAGTCATCCAGACCCCATGCCAGAGATTGCTGGCATTAGTCCCCGTGAGCAGGGTTGTTCCATTAACATCCGTGCCAATGAGATTGCCGGAGATCCAATTTTCCGAGGCAAAGTCGATGAACACGCCGTTTTGCTCGTTTCCGCTGATCAGGTTCCATTCATCCGCTTCGCCGCCGCCGAGAAAATTGAGCGGAGATGAATCGTCGGAAATGCCGACACAGTTGTTAAAGGAACCGTTGTGGATGAAGACTCCATTCCAATTCGGAAAAGAGCTTGCTCCTGAAAGATCCGTACCGATGAAATTGCCAGCGACGCGATTTCCGGCTGCTCCATCTTCGATCAATACGCCGGCGGGATTGCCGCCATTGCTGGTCGCATTGGCGGAAATGTAATTGCGTTCCAGCACATCGTTCGTGGCGCCAGTGGCAATGTTCTGCACGGCGGGTGCCGGTTCGCCGTTAAAGCCTGGCGTGCCTCCCGGGCCGGGGCTGGCGGGAACTCCGTCGGTTCCGACAAGATTGTAGAGTGCCTGTGCGCCGTCGATATGCACGCCGGTTTGGTTCCCGAGAGTGGGCACACCGTTGAGGTCGAGGCCCAGGTGGCACCCGTAGATCCAGTTGGTCTGCGCCGCGGACGGGGAAATCCCATCGAGAAGAATTTGCTCGGAGGAGGCTCCATAAATCGACAGGTCGCTGATGGCGTTCCCCGAGGTGGCAACGATGAAGGCTTGGGGCGCCCCGACCGCATTGATTTCGAGTTGATTTGCGCCCGGCCCCTGGACCCATGTCTGGGCTTCATTCACCAGGAGGAGTGGTCCCTGGGTGAGATTGATCGTGGCGGGAAATGTAAGACCGGAGAACGTAATGACACTGGGTGTCCCGTCGGTTTCCGCGACTTGCACGGCCCACCGGAGTTCGCCGACGGCTGGGGGCGAGGAGTCTGTGGTACTGTTGACGATGATCTGGCCGGCAGCCAGGACAGGGAAAAGAAAGAGAACGGTTGCGATGACCCCTGCGGCTTGGTTTCGAAGAGCGCGGGTTCTCATAGAAGGACTCTCCAATCTGAGGGACGAGAGGTTCCCGGTGGTCGGTGGTTTGCGGCCCATTGTGTGTTTCAAAAGAATTTTCACGGGAAACGATGTGTCTCCGCGGAACATCCGGGCCGATGGGCGATGCGCCTTCATCTGATAGAGTAAACGGAAATTAATAGAATATGCAAGCTTTATATCGTCCTATTGGAATTGCACAATGAAACAAATCTGGGCGAATAAAATGCCCTGTTGACACCCCCATGAGGCGTTTCCATCTTTTCGCGGCTACAAACTAACCCTGATTTGTCCAAAGAATTTGCCGTTGCTTCTCCGAATCAATTAACCGAGTTGATGTTTCGGAAGGATAAACTGTGGATTTCTCATTTATTTCGGTTCAGCTTCTTCTCTAAACTGCTTGTGACGATCCCAAAGGAAATTTGAGAATATGACTCTACAAAGACCGGCGCTCCTGCTCTTGATGGTATTTTCCCTGGTGGGGAGCGCTTTCTCCCAGCAGTATCGCATCCACACATGGGAAAGCTTCGAGAGCGGTGTGCTCCCCGAGAATATCCACTTAGGCCATTATTCCGACAGCGAGACCGTCGGAGTGGTCGATATTTTTGAGAACCAGAATGTCCCGTCCCAGGCGCGGGGAGGAGTTGCGCCGCTGGAGCTCGGCACGCATTCGCTTCTTTGGAAGCCGATGCCGGACAAAAACCACCTGAGTATCTTTGCTCCAGATGGCCTCAACCGCGAGCGGATCGGCCAGAACGGAGCGGCGCTTTACCAGGCGGATTTCTATCTGCCGGCAGTCGGCGAACCGGTGCCGAATATTTCCATGCTGGCCCAGGTTCTCGATTCCGATGGAAGCACCACCTACAAATTCTATCGTTTTGGAATTCTGGAGCCGGGCGATAAGCTTTTCTTCGCGTTTACCAATGATGCGGCCCAGCCGGAGATTTTCCAACAGGTTCCCATTTCCCAGATGGATTTGCAGCGGCCTGGATGGCATCGCTTTCAGATCATCTTCCACGGCCAGAACGAGATCTATTGCGCGGTGGACGGAGAGTTCACCAGCTTTTCTCCCGTCTTGGAGGGGACCCATACGAGCCTGAATGCGGGGATCATGGTGACGAGCAGCGAATTCGACTCGGTCGCCCTCACGGATAATCTCTCGATTCAGTGGACGCCACAAAATGCTCCTCTCCCCGAGTCTCCCTGGACCCAGGGTTCGGCGGATGCGAGCAGGCCGAATACCTCGCCGCTGGAATCCGGTTCGTCCGTATCCTGGCTTCAGGAGTCTTCAAAGGCCTGGTCCACTGCCCGCCGCCAGCAGCGCCCCATTCTGGCCATGTTTTATACGCCGAATATCACGCCGTACGAGCGGTTGAAGCAAATGGTTCCGAACACGCCGGAGGCCTATGAAGTCTTTAACCGTTTTGTGCTTTTGAAGATCGATGCGAACCAGCTTGCCGGCGGGCGGCTGGCAGAGAAATTTGAGATTTTCCGCCTCCCGACTTTCGTGGTGATTGGTTCCGATGGGTTGACGCGGGGCAAGATCACGGTTTCCGGGGAGATGGACTGGAACCAGTTGAGAAATGAACTCCAATCGATGACCCGCGGCGGCGGTGGCGGGGGAGAATAAAGCGGGCGTTCGCTCCTAAGGGATTACAGGGGCTGGATCCGATTTGCTTCCCCCCCAGGACGTCATGGCTTTAATCGCTTTCCGGGCAAGGCTCCAGAACATCCTGAGGGTGAAGTAGGCGAGAATGAGGAGCCCGGCCAGAACGAAAAGCGACAGGACCGGGTTGGCGGCAACGAGACCAAGTAGCCCCACCACCGCGACATCCTCGACGATGCTGGCGGCGGGACTGGCAACGGGGCTTGTTCCCGTGGAGTGGGCCGCAAGCCGCGTGGTGGCCTTCGTGGTGTGGGAGCCAAAAGCGAGAGTGCCGCCAATGAGCGCGGCGCCCAGCTCCATGGCAACGGGAACATCGCCCAAGGATGCGGCGGCGATCACTGCGCCGGCGGGCACGCGAATGAAGGTGTGGATCGTATCCCAGGCGCTGTCGACAGCGGGAATCTTGTCGGCAAAAAACTCAATCGTGTACATGAAAGCGGCGGGCCAGATGATCCAGTGGCTGCCCAAAACCTGGAGATCGCCGGGAAGAGTGAACGCATCGACATAGCGATGCATCAGGCCAAGCACGGCAATCGTCGCATAGACATTGATGCCCGACGTGAAACTCGCCCCGAGGGCGACCGCCAGTGTGGGAATGATTGTTGACCAGTCCATTCGCTCCGTCCTGGATAAGATTTCACCAGGAACTATCGAGATCACGCCCGAGTATTCAAGACGTTTTCATTTCCCGAAGCATTTTCCGATTCCCTGCGGCCCTCTCTTTGCTGCTCTCTTTTCCGGGCGTTCTCTCCGGCGCTCCAAACCTGGAAAGGCTGGCTCGGTTGCGCGAACTCTCTCTCGGCATTGTCCCCTATTTGAATGTTCTTCCGCTTCTGGAGGGACTCGACGCTGATTTCCCCGAAAAGAACTGGATTCGCGCAACTCCCCGCGAACTGGCGGGACTGCTCCGGACGGGCGAGGTGGACCTTGCTGTGGTTTCCACTTTCGAGGGAATTCGCGGCAGCCAGGATTACACCCTCGTGCCTCAGGCGGCGATCGGCTCCGATGGCCCGGTGCGGAGTGTCTGTCTCTACAGCAAGGTTCCCCTGTCCCGGATTCAGCGCGTGCTCCTGGATTATTCCTCTCTGACAAGTTCTCACCTGATCCGGATTCTGCTGACTGAATTGTTCGGCCTGGCGCCGGAATATGAGAATTCCTCCGAGCCGATTGGTGTGGATTTCGACTGGCACGGTGATCCTCATGACGCGATCGCGGTCATCGGCGATGTGGCCCTGCGGTGGGAGCGCCAATTCCCCTATGTGCTCGATATGGGAGCGGCGTGGAAGCGGCTGACCGGGCTTCCGTTTGTTTTTGCCGGCTGGTGGGTTCGGCCGGGGCTTACCCTGAGGCCGGATGAAATGGATGCTTTTCGCAGGGCCCGGCGCCTGGGACAACGAAGGATCCCGGCGATCGTGAATCGGCTTCCGGAAAGCACCCTGTCGGAATTCGGGGGAACCCGTAATCTTGTGGATTATTTGGCCAATTCGATACGGTTTGAGCTGAATACCGCCGAGTTGGAGTCCCTCGACCTGTTCCGCAAAAAACTGATTTCCCACGGTTTATTGAATTCAGGCACGCCGCCGGTGACACTTTCTGGCGAACGTCGGCATATTCAGTCTTTTCATTCGGGAAAGGATTAAACGAATACCGGCGGACCTCTTCTTGCGCCTTCTTGCCCGTGAGACACGCACCACTCTCAGGAGGGCACTATGTTACCCGATGATGAACAACGACGTCCTGATCCGGAAATGAAGGAGGACCAGCCGATCGAGGAAGA
>CAYFUR010000056.1:8029-24119 GCA_964346275.1 uncultured Candidatus Sumerlaeota bacterium | reverse complement strand
CAATCCGTCGGCGGGAAGCTTCCGCTTTGAGAAACCCGCGGAGAGCTTTGCCCGGGTGGATATCCTGCCCCCCGGATCGATCGATGTCTCCTCCGGCTCCTTTCCGGTCCGCGTGATTGCCTCCACCGGTCCGAACGGGTCGGGCATCTCCTCAGAGGCGGGTTCGAGCTGGAATATCACCGGTGTTCCCACGTTGCCGGAATTGCCTCAAGTCCAGGCGGATGGCAGCTCCTCCGACACATTGGGTGGGACGGTGCTGGCCACTTCCGCGGCCGACGGGGGCACGGGCACGGGGAATCCCGCGGACTTCGGGTCTGATGGAACGCTGACCGAATTGCGGGCGGTGGTGCGCGATCGCACGCTGTATATCGCGTTGCGGGGCGACATGTTCGGCGAGGATGAAGGCGCTGTGAACGCTTCCTTCCTGCTGATTGACGTCGACGCGGGAGAAGGGACGGGTTCCACGGACCTGGCAGCCGATCTGAGCGACACAAGCGACGGCCTGCGCACACAAATCAGCGAGCTTCCCTTCGGCCTGGACAGTAGCCTGCAAACGGCGGGTCTCGGTATAGACGCTGTTGTAGGCATTACCGAACCGGAAATTGGGTTTGGCTATACGCTGGGAACCGGCGGGACGGACGGCAGTTTCTCGGAACTCGCTTTCCAGGAAGGAATTGTGACAGCCTACGATACCGACGCATCCGCTTTCCCCGCCGCGCCGGGAACAACGATCGCCGGACCGAATAACATCGAAATCTCGATTCCCTTCAGCGCCCTGGGCGATCCCGATCCGGCGGACATCCGGCTGGCGGCGGTGACCTCCAGCGATGACGCATACGCCAGCCCCAACACCCTGCCGGAAAACAGTAGCGACGCCTTTGACGCCGCGCCGAATTTCCAGGTACTGGAGGAAATGGCAAGCCTGCCACAGACCGAGGCTCTTCTCATCAACGAGATATTCACGGGCAATATCGATCTTGTTGAGATATACAATCCCGGGGCATCGGTGATTGATCTGACCGACTGGACACTCCGCGCGTACGATTCGGCGGGCGTGCGCAGTGATTTCACCTTCCCGGGCGGCAGCCAGATCGACGCGGGACAGTATCTCGTGATCTCCGACGAAGGGGGCATCAATCCTCCGTCCTCAGGGGAAGCGGACATCTTTATCGGAGCCAATATTCCATGGGACCAGACGCGCGGCGGCGCGGCGGTCTTGATCGATCCGCTTGGGTTCGGGAAGGACTACGCGGAATGGCTGGATACCTCGGGCGATCCGGCCTCTCTGGTTCGCGCCATACCTTTCCCGGAAACATGGAGCGGCGAAAAAGCCGGCGCAGCCAGCCGTCTTCAGGGCCACAGCTTTGCCCGGAACGCTTCGAGCACGGATACAGGCTCCTCTGGCGACTGGGAGGCGACGAGCGGCGCCGACTCCGACGGTCCCACGTTTGGGGCCGCCAACTTGGACGGCCAGATTACGCCGCCGGACAGTTGGATTCTGAAGTAGCCCGCACTCGCTTCTGAATATTATTTCCCCGCCCCCGCCGGCGGGGAAACTTTTTATTCTGACCTTTTCCTTGCCGGTCGCAAGCGATTGGGTTAACGGCGAAGAGCAAAACGCTTCGCAGAGGATCAAATCCCGAAGATTGAAAAACCAGGTTCTCCATGTCGTCCGACCCCGAGGGTTTAAAGAAGTCGATCCGCTTTTTGCTGTTCTTCCAGGTTTTCAATGCCTTCAACTTCACATTGGCCCTGGGCGCTCCCCTTGTTCTCACGGCGCGCTATATCGGTGCGAGCGAATCTCAGATCGGTCTGCTGACCTCGCTGATGCCATTGCTGGTTTCTTTGCAGGTGATCGGCACGGTGTTCGTCACCCGGCTTGGCTATCGCCGGACAATGATTCTCGGGTGGGGCGGCCGCTCCTTTATGCTGCTGGGGATCGTGCCCTTGCCCTTTCTCGTATCGAGGCTGGAAACGAGCACGCTGGTTCTGCTTCTGTTTCTTTCCATTCTCGGGTTCACATTCATTCGCGGGATGGCCTCGGCAGCGTGGTTTCCCTGGCTTTCCACTCTCTTGCCAGAAGACCGGCGCGGAAACTTTCTCGGCAAGGAAGCCCGTGTCATGAATATCAGCGGCTTTTCGGCGCTCATGCTTTGCGGGTGGTTCCTCGGCGATAAGCCGGACCCCTGGCGTTACAGCATGATGTTTCTGGCGGCGTGGGCCGCCGGCATGGGCAGCATCTGGATGTTGAGCCGCGTGCCCGAAACGGGCGCCGGGCGCGATGCCAAAACACCAGGGATTACGCCGCGCAAGCTCTTGCGAACATTCCGCGAAATCTGGGCGCACCCGCCTTTCCGGCGAACGATTCTTTTTGTTGGTATGTTCAGCTTTGCCATGGTTGCCCAGCCCATCTTTCTGGTGCTCTACGTAAAGGAGGAACTCGGGCTGTCGGAAGGAAATGTACTCAAGCTCCAGGCCGCGGCCACGCTGGGGGTTCTTTTATCGGCGGTCTTCTGGGGAAGAATGAGCGACCGCATTGGCAGCCGACCACTCTTGCGGCTTTGCGATATTGGGATTTTTTCCACGGTTCTTTTCTGGACGGGATCGGCACTGGGCGTCTATACGCCGACGCTCGAGGGCGTTTACGCCGTCTATTTTGTTGGCGGTATCTTCGCCGCGGCCCACGGTGTTTCCCAGTCGAGGCTCTTGCTGGGGTGCTGCCCGCAAAAGTCCCTGACTCTGGCGATGGCCCTGTTTCAGGTGATTGCATCACTCTGTGGCGGCATGGCGCCGATCTTTTTTGGTTTACTCCTCGAGCAGATCCGCCCTGATCAGATCACCACCGGCGGCAAAAGCATGGCTTTCGCCGTCTTGTTTTCCAGCTTTCTCCTGCTGGGAATCCTGTCCCAGTTTCTCTTGAGCCATGTGCCGGATCCCCGCCGCATGCCGACGCGGCATGTGCTCATGCATGTGTTTTATGGCTGGCCCGTGCGCGTGCTGGAAGGGCTGGTTATGGAAGGGCGGCGGCGGAAATGACGCCCTCTCTCTGGCCATAAAGAGAAAGGCTCCTTCCAGCGAAGGGAAGGAGCCTTTCTCATCCGTGAGGGCAGGCTTTAGTGGTACATATTCCACTGGCCGACGCTGGTGACGGCCGGATCGTTAAATGTCCAGGAGCCGAAGGGGCGGCCCATGACGTAGCCGGGCGTCGAGTCCGGTTCCCAGTTCACGAACTCGGACAAGTCGTCGTTCGTATAGCCAATCTGGATGCCCCAGACGTCTCCGTCTGCCGGCGCTTCGGTGATTGTGTTGCCGGAGAGATCAAAGTCGGTCCAGGGAATGCTGTATTCGATGGTCAGCAGGCCGCTGCCGCTGTCGTAGCTGAAGGCCGCGGTGTCGTTGTCCGCATCCCAGCTTGCCACGCCGGGATAGCTGGAGGTGAGAGCGGCTTCGTCCCAGATGTAGCAGTTGCTGGTGCCGGGGTCGGGAACAAAGCTGAAGCGATAGAACGCGTCGCCCATATTGCCGGCCGGAGCCAGGAAGAAGGGGAACTTGTCGCCCGTGCTGTCGGTGTCGTCACCGGCGCTGTTGGGCGAGAAATCCTGGTTAAAGACGGAAGTCGTTACCTGGGTGAGGACGTAAAGGTTGGTCTCGTCAAAGAGGGCCTTCACGGTGGGATCTTCCGTGGCGGCGGTGCCGGGATCGTCGTGATGCACAAAGCCCGAGCAGCCCGGGTCGGAGGCTTCGTCCCACTCGCCGGAAGAAAGCGTGCCGTCGATGGTCGGGGCCGAACCGGTGATCAGGTTCACCGTGTAGGACTTGTCCGATGGCTCGGACGCGCCGGTATCGTTGCTGGTGGGATAGCCCACGGTGATGTCATCGAAAACGACCGTGGAAGGGGCGGGGTCTCCGGCTCCCTGGGTCTCGTAGGCAAGGATCATCGAGGTGATGTCGGCCAGGTCCGTCGTAGCGTCCCAGTTCAGGTTATCGTCCCAGCGGTCTTCGAGCCAGCAGCTGTCGCCATTGCCGCCGTAATCAGAGTAATCCCATTGGTCATTCACGAACGGCAGAATCCCCCCCTGGTCAAAGGGCAGGTAGATTTCCGTCCACTCGTCGTTATCCGGCCAGCTCCACAGATAGGAGATCGCGCGGTTGCCGGCGGAATCGACAAGATAGAGGTGGGCGGTGGGGTTGAAGGTCTCGAGCGCCGAGTCGCCTTTCATGGCGATCTTGAAATACTTGGCGCTGCTGAAGTCCTGGGGTTCGGCGAAGTCATACCTGAAGCCGTAGTTGAAATTGGCGGCGGAGATATCCGCGCTCAGGTTCATGGACTGGGAACCGGCATAGGGGTCCGCCGTATCGAGAGAGGTGTTGGGGGACTGGAACATGGTCTGCCAGGCGTTCTGGAGATCAGTATCAGACGCATAGCTCTCAAAGTCTTCGATCACGTCTTCGTTGAGGAAGCCGCGCTCGCTGTCAAAGCGCATGTTGTCGAGCTTGAACGTGATCGAGCTGTCGCCGCTGGCGCCGTATTCGTTGTTCAGAAAAATGGAGACTTTCTCGATGGATTTCAGGTTGGGTGCCCGGCCGTTGGTGACCCACTCGCTCTTCTGCAAGTCGGACAGTTTATAGCTGCGCGTTTCCCAGCCGCTTGTGGCGACGGTGAATCCGGTCCAGTCGACAAACCGGGAAGCGATTCCTTCGCTGTCGATCACCTGGATTGTATAGATGAAGTTGGGGTCAGCCGTGGCCAGATTAAAGTCGAACTTAAAGAATTCCATTTCAGACAAATCGACCGGTGAGGAGAAGGTTTTGGTCACCGAAGAGCTTTTGAACCACTGCCCTTCGTCGACAAAAGTGTAGGTGACCTCGAGAGAGGAAGATCCCTCGGTCGCATCCGTGGAACTCGCCAGGGCGAAAGAGTCCGAGGGGTTGCTGGGATTCGTGGTGTAGTTCGTGTCCTCGAAACCATCGAGCAGAGTGGTGGTGGCGAGGGCAGGAAGCGGAGCGAATAAAAGTGCAGCGAGCAAACAATACTTCTTCATGATGGTGGCTCCTTGCCTGAGAATGTCGTTGGGAAGCCGGCGCTGCGGGAAAACTTCGAACCGGATTCCAGGCCCGGACTTGGACCGTTCTGTTGGGTTTGTTAAAGCGAACAATTTGGAGCGGGTCGAGGATTTTCTGTATCTTTACATTAACTTTTTTTGTTAGTCTTGCACAAATATGTTGCTGATTGAAATTATTCGACTTGGCGCACAATCTCCCTTCAGCTCACGCCGCCGCTCTTCAAATCCTCCCGCGCTTTCACCATCCATCTTGAATAGGCGTCGTTTTCACCGCGCAGGGATTCGATATGCATGTCGCGGGTCACCCGCTCGAGATCGAACGTCTTCAGCGCTTTGGAGCAGGCTTTGGCGGCCTGGGTATCTTCAGCGGAGCGGGCGGCTTGGAGCATGAGCCAGTCCACCAAGACCCTGCCGGTGCTGCGGATCACATCGCGGCTATGCAGCAGCTGGAGAGCTTTCAGAGCGCTTTCCGGGTCTTCCTGGTCAAGTGCTGCCGTGGCCACGAACAGCCCGAGAGCCAGCCGTCTCGGATGACCAACGGGAACAAGGCGGAGTGCCCGCGCCTCGGGTTCGGCCGCGGCCTCGTCGTTATCCAGCCGGGCGAGATCAGCGCGGATCACCGCAAGGGCCCGTTCGATAATGGATTTTTCCTCTGGACTGCTGGCCGCGGCCTTCTGGTTCAGCATCTCTTCGAGAGCCCTCATTCCGCTGACGTTCTTTGTGCGCAGGGAGATTCCCGAAATCGCGAGGGCACTGACTTCTATTTGGTCCGGTGTGAGTGCGGGTTGCTCTGAGAGGGCGCGCACGGCGTTCTCCGCCGACCCGCGAAGCAGTTCTTTCAAGACGGCCGGAGCGATTTGCTTGCCCCGCCAGACGGTGTGGCCGCCCAGGCGAAAAATCCCTTCGAAAACGATCAACGAGATGATCGATGCATAGACGAGTTCGGGGCGCTCGCGCACGAGAAAACCGGTGGTCATCAAGGCGAAAGGAAAGACAAGCGCCATCAGCGTCCGGCGAAGGATTTCCGCGCGAGAGGGCGCCGTTTCCATGGAGGCGAGACGATCGGAAATGCCCAGGGCGATCTCGGCGGCCTGGCCGGCGCGCGATGCGATGAGAAAGATGCCGGCAAGGCCGAGGATGGCAAAGGGGGGCGAGAGCGGCGTGCCGGCGCGGATTGCGAGCAGATAGGCCACAAACCAGGCTGCCTGGACCAGAGAGAGGAAAAGGGCAGCCGAATGCCGGGCACGGGAAAGGTATCGGTCCCGGCGCGGATGCACAAAGGGTGCGTAAGGATTGGACTGTGTCGATTGATCGGCCATGGCTCCTACCTCTGAGAGTGAAGATGAAATGGCACTGGAGGTGCTGGCAAGTAGATCTGGCCTGAACGCCGAGATGGAGGTTGCAGCAACGGTGTTCCCCAGCCGAATCTCGTGCCCCCTGGCTGACAGCCAGAGCCCTGAAGGAGACCCTCTTGGAAGCGAATCGTTATCAGCGCAGCAAGACGGACCATGACGATTTGCCCGTGGTAAACGGGCAGGATGAAGTCATTGGCAAAGCGCCTCGCCGCGAGGTTCACCTGAAAGGACTCCTGCACCGCTCGGTTCACATTGTGATCATGAATAAGAAGGGACAGGTGCTGCTGCAGAAGCGAAGCTCCGGAAAAGACAGCTTTCCGGGGTACTGGGATGTCAGCGTCGGGGGGCACGTGGACCCTGGCGAGAGCTACGCCGAAGCGGCCCGGAGGGAATTAAAGGAAGAGATGGGGCTGGAAGCGCCGCTGGAAGAGATTGGCCGGCACGGCCCGGCGGAATCCAATGGATGGGAGTTTACCCGTCTCTACACCTGCCGTTCCGAAGGGCCGTTCTTCCCCGACGAGAATGAAATCGAAGCAATCCGCTGGGTGGATCCCAGTGAGTTCCAGGAGAAAGCCGCCATCGACGCGGAAGACCCGGATTGGCGTGTCACCATGAGCGGACAACAGGCGATTGGAATGTGGTGTGAATGGGCCGAAAAGGCATGACAAAAAGGCCGTTGACCATCGGCGAGGTGGTCCTCCGCAGCGCGGAATACCTGCGCGGCAAGGGAATCGAATCGGCCCGGCTGGATGCCGAATTGCTGCTCTGTCAAATCCTGAACACCGACCGGCTCCATCTCTACATGGATTGGCAGAAACCGCTGACGGACCTGGAGATTTCCGCTTACCGCGAGTTCATTCGCCGCCGGGGCCAGGAGCGCGAACCGGTGGGACGCATCATCGGGCATCGAGCCTTTTACGGGCGCGACTTTGTCCTCTCCCCAGCCACCTTTGAACCGCGCCCGGAAACGGAAGGCGTTGTGGAACGCGCCCTCTCGCTCCTCGAGAAAGAGCCGGCATTGAACAGCGAGGCGGCGACAATCTTTGAGGTCGGCACCGGCACGGGATGCATTATCGTGAGCATCGCTGCGGAAAGCGACGAGACTCATCGATTCCTGGCGTCGGATGTTTCGGCGGAAGCTCTCGAAACCGCGAAACAAAACGCCCATCGACACGGTGTCGACCGCCGCATCGACTTCCGCCACGGTGAATACTTCCGCGGCTTCGACGGATCGCTTTCGCTGGTGGTCAGTAATCCCCCGTATATCGCAACCGGTGAGATCCCGTCGCTGCCGCCAGAAGTCCGAACGTTTGATCCCCGAGCGGCGCTGGACGGGGGCCAGGATGGACTGGACGTTGTCCGTGTGCTTGCCCGGGAAAGCGCTCCCCGTCTCACGCACGGGGGTTGGTGTGTCCTGGAGCTCGGAGAAGGCCAGGCGGACGACGCCGTGGAGGTCTTTCGCCAGGTGGAGAAGTTCAGCGATATACACGTGGACAAAGACCTGGCGGGAAAGGACCGCTATCTCCTCGCCCGCCGATCATAAGAAAAAGCGGAGGGTCATCCCTCCGCCTTAAAATCTGCCCGGACGACGTTTTCTGATCACATGAAGCCGAGTTCGAGCTTGGCGGCCTCAGTCATCATCTGCATATCCCAGGGTGGTTCCCACACGACGTTCACTTTGGCCGAATCGATGCCGGCCACCGCCGACACCTTTTCCTGGACTTCCACCGGCAGGGACTCTGCAACGGGGCAATTCGGGGAGGTGAGCGTCATATCCACGTCCACATGATTGCGTTCTTCATCAATCTCGATCCCGTAGATCAAACCCAGGTCATAGATATTCACAGGAATTTCCGGGTCGTAACAGGTTTTAAGCATCTGGATGACGCCGTTTTTCAACTCTTCTTTGGTCGCCACGTTTCTTTCTCCTTCGATGCGGTCGGTGTCATTCGGTGCTGACGGGTTCGTCGGTGCCTTCCAGAGCCGCATTGAGCGCATGCCAGGGAAGGATCGCGCATTTGACTCGAGCGGGAAACTCGCGCACGCCGGAAAAAACGGCGAGTTTGCCAATTTCGTCCTGCCCCGGGGGGTTGTCCTCTTCAATGGTGACAAGGCGGCGAAATTTCTCAAACATCTTCGAGCAGTAGTCTTCCTCTTTGCCCATGATGTTCTGGGTCATGAGGGATGCGGAAGCCGTACAGATGGCGCATCCCTGCCCCTCGAATTTCGCGTCTGCAACCTTCCCGTCTCTCAGCTTCAAGTGCAGGCAAATGTGGTCCCCGCAGAGGGGGTTGAATCCCTCGGCATTTCGATCCGCGTCGGGCATTTCGCCGTAATTGCGCGGGTTTTTGTAATGTTCCAGGATCATCTCCTGGTAAAGTTCCCGCATGGGTGAATTCATCGATTAAACATCTCCCGGACGTTCCTCACTGCTTCGGCGAGCGCATCGACCTCTTCCTTGGTGTTATAGAGAGCGAAGGACGCCCGCGCCGTGGCGGGCACATTGTAGTGCTGCATGACCGGCTGGGTGCAATGATGTCCTGCGCGAATGGCAATGCCTTCATGATCAAGCAGGGTTCCGATATCGTGGGGATGCACCCCTTCGATGATGAAGGAAAGAACGCTGGCCTTTTCCCTGGCGGTGCCGATGAGGCGCACGCCATCGATTCCCTGGAAAAGTTCCGTGGCGTGATCGAGCACTGCGGCCTCATGGGCGGCGATGCGCTCGATCCCGATTGAGCGCACATAGTCGAGCGCCTCGCCCAGGCCGATGGCGCCAGAGATATGCGGGGTTCCCGCCTCGAACTTGTAAGGCAGCGTGTTGTAAGTCGTTTGATCAAACGTGACCGAGCGGATCATGTCGCCTCCGCCCTGGTACGGCGGCATGGCCTCGAGGAGCTCGCGCTTTCCGTAGAGAACGCCAATGCCAGTGGGACCAAAGACCTTGTGCCCGGAAAAGGTGAAGAAATCCGCGTCGAGATCGCGAACGTCGACGCCAAGATGCGAAACCGACTGGGCTCCATCCACGAGGACGGGGATCTGGTGTTCGTGGGCTTTCTGGATCATCCACTTCACTGGATTGATCGTGCCGAGAGCGTTGGAAAGATGCACCACGGAGAAAATCCGCGTGCGCTCCGTCAGCATTTCTTCAAAGGCCTTCAGATCGAGCTGGCCATCGTCATCAATGGGCACGACGCGGAGCTTGGCTCCGGTCTGCTCACAGAGGATTTGCCAGGGGACGATGTTCGAATGGTGCTCCATGTGGGTGATGAGGATTTCATCCCCTTCGCCTGCATGAATGCGCCCATAGCTCTGGGCAACGAGGTTGATGGACTCGGTGCAGCCGCGCGTGAAGATAATCTCCTCGTTTGCTTCCGCATTGAGGAATTCCCTGATTTTGCCACGGGCTCCTTCGAATTCATCCGTGGCGCGCATACTCAGGGTATGAACGCCGCGATGCACATTGGAATTATCTTTCTCGTAGTACCGGGCAAGTGCATCGATGACCCGTTGCGGCTTCTGGGTCGTTGCCGCGTTATCGAGATAGACAAGAGGATTTCCGTGGACTTCCTGCTGAAGGCTCGGGAAGTCCTCTTTCACGCGCTCGATATCGAGTTCATCGTGGCTGGTTCGGTTCATATCGTTCAGAGTAAGGCTCATAGTGTCTTCCCTTCGAAAGCATTAGACTTTGGGGAGCCGCGCAATCAATTCGTCCTCGATGGCTTTTTTGAGCGGCTCGATTTTAATGCGCTCGATTAAATCGGCGGCAAAAGCTCTCACGAGCAGGTTTTGAGCCTCTTTTTGGGGAAGGCCGCGCGACCGGAGATAAAACAGGGCCACATCGTCCAGTTCGCCAATCGTTGCCCCGTGGGTACACTTCACATCGTCGGCATAGATCTCGAGCTGTGGCCGGGCGTTGGCCCGCGCATCACGGGAGAGCAGGAGGCTTTGATTGGTTTGCTTGGCATCGGTCTTCTGAGCTTCGGGGTGGACGTATATACGCCCGGTAAACTCGGCAGAGGCCTTGTCCCCAAGGACGTTTTTAAAGAGCTCGTGGCTGGGGATGTTTTCTTTACAATGTTCGATCCACATCCAGTTGCTGGCGTGCTGGTCGCCGGAAAGCACCGTCAGGCCGTTTACAATGCCTTCCGCGCCTTCTCCGTCCAGTTTGTCGAACACGTCGTTTCGCGTCAGCGCCCCGCCAAACGTCACGGTATGCGAGCGGAACATGCTGGATTCCTTCTGGTAAACGGCAAGTCCGCCGACGTGATAGACTGACTTGGCTTCGCGCTGGATCTTGTAGAAATCAATCACCGCGCTTTCATCGGCGGCGACTTCGGTCAGAGGGCTCGTGAACGCCTTGCCTTCTCCCAGGGAAACGTAGTTCTCGATCACGGAAACCTGGCTGTTGGCCTCGGCCACGATCAGATTATGAGTGTAAGCAGCGCCGGGCTGCTCGCCGGCCGAGGCGATATAGACAAGGTGGATCGGCTTTTCAACCACCGCGCCGCGCGGCAGGAAGAGAAACGCTCCATCGGCGGAATTCGCGATATTGAGGGCCGTGAAGGGGTTACTCTGATAATCCGCGTACTGGCCGATGTGACGGCGGACGGTTTCCGGTTCCTTTTCCAGAGCTTCGGCCAGGCTGGAAACCCGCACATTCCCGGGCAGATCGCCAATATGGGAAAGCCCGGGAACGAAGAATCCGTCAACGAACACCATCAAATGGGCATCGAGCCCCTCAAAGCCGAAATCGTTGATACGCTCCTGGGAAACGGACACAGGCTCTTCAGCCCGTGTAAATCCAGCCTCAACGATCGGATTTACGTTTGTATATTTCCAATCCTCATGGCGGGTCGTGGGAAACCCCAACTCGACAAACCGCTGAAAGGCCGCCTGGCGCAATTCGGAAAGCCAGCCAGGCTCTTTGCCATCGCGAGCTTCCGCGAGGCGCTCAAAGCCTTCTGTGAAATTGTCAGGAACAGCAATCGTCTTCGACATTCAGCTCTCCTTAAGCGTTGGCACCAGTGGCACGGATTTCTTTCGCCCAGTCGTAACCTTCTTCTTCAAGACGAAGGGCGAGCGATTTGTCACCGGATTCAATGATCCTTCCATCCACCAGCACGTGGACATAGTCGGGGACAATATATTCCAAGAGCCTCTGGTAGTGCGTGACCACGAGGATGCTGCGGTCTTCGCTCCGGAGATGGTTCACGCCCTTGGCGACAATTTTCAGCGCATCGATATCCAGGCCGGAATCCGTCTCGTCGAGGATGGCGAACTTGGGTTCGAGAACGGCCATTTGGAGAATCTCGTTCCGCTTTTTTTCACCGCCGGAAAAGCCGACGTTGACCGAGCGCTTGAGCATATCTTCGTTAATGTCCATCATCCGCGCCTGTTTGTTTACGACCTGGAGAAAATCCATGGCGTCGACCTGCTCCTCGCCGCGATATTTGCGGATCGCATTGAGCGCAGCGCGCAGGAAATAGGTGTTACTGACACCAGGGATTTCCACGGGATACTGGAAGGCCAGGAAAATGCCTTCTCCGGCCCGCTCATCGGCTTCCAGCTCACTGATGTCCTGGCCATGGAAATGGATCTCCCCTTCGGTGACTTCGTAATCCTCGGCACCGGCGAGAACCCGCGCGAGCGTGCTTTTGCCCGATCCATTCGGGCCCATGATAGCATGGACCTCACCAGGTTTGATAGTGAGATTGATGCCCTTCAGGATGGGGGTCCCTTCAACGGTTGCATGAAGGTTTTTGATCTCGATCATTTTCGGCCTTTCCTTATATCCTGTTTCAAAATGTTGATCATGTTCAGAGTCATTACGGTCCCGTGGAACATGGCAGCCCGGTAAATCAGCCAACGCTTCCTTCGAGGCTGACGCCGAGCAGCTTTTGCGCTTCCACGGCGAATTCCATTGGCAACTCGGCCAGTACTTCCTTGCAGAAACCGTTCACAATCATCGAAACCGCGTCCTCTTCGTTGATGCCGCGCTGGGCACAGTAGAAGAGCTGGTCTTCGCCGATCTTGGAAGTCGTGGCTTCGTGTTCGACACTGGCGGTTGGGTTTCGCACATCGATATACGGGAACGTGTGAGCGCCGCAGTCGTTGCCCATGAGCATGGAATCGCACTGGGTATAGTTGCGGACATTCTCCGCACCCTTCATCACCTGGACCAGGCCGCGATAGGTGTTATCGCCACGCATCGCGGAGATGCCCTTGGAGATGATCGTCGACTTGGTATTCTTGCCGATGTGGATCATCTTCGTGCCGGTGTCGGCCTGCTGGCGCTTGCTCGTCAGGGCCACCGAGTAGAACTCGCCGGTGCTGTTGTCACCCTTCAGGATCACGCTGGGATACTTCCAGGTGATCGCCGAGCCGGTTTCCACCTGGGTCCAGGAAATCTTGGAGTTCTCGCCTCCGGCGAGGCCTCGCTTGGTCACGAAGTTGTAAATGCCGCCGCGCCCTTCATCATCCCCCGGATACCAGTTCTGCACCGTGGAATACTTGATATGCGCGTCATCGTGAGCGATCAGCTCGACCACTGCCGCGTGAAGCTGATTCTCATCGCGCTGGGGAGCCGTGCAGCCCTCCAGATAGCTGACGTAGGCGCCTTCGTCGGCGATGATCAATGTGCGTTCAAACTGGCCGGTCATCTGGGCGTTGATGCGGAAGTATGTCGACAGCTCCATGGGGCAGCGAACGCCCTTGGGCACATAGACGAAAGATCCGTCGGAGAAGACCGCCGAGTTGAGAGTGGCGAAGTAATTATCGGTATAGGGAACGACCTTGCCGAGATATTTTTTCACCAGTTCGGGGTGATTGTGGACAGCCTCGGAAAAGGAGCAGAAAATAATGCCCAGTTCGCCCAGCTTCTCTTTGAAGGTTGTGGCCACCGAGACGCTGTCGAACACAGCGTCAACGGCCACGCCGGCGAGCATTTTCTGCTCGCTCAGGGGAATGCCGAGCTTTTCGTAGGTGCGTAGAAGCTCCGGATCGACCTCGTCGAGGCTCTGCGGCTTGGCCTTTTGCTTCGGGGCCGAATAATAGACCATGTTCTGGTAGTCGATTTCCGGGTAATAGACCTTCGCCCACGTCGGCTCTTTCATGGTCTGAAGATGACGGTAGGCACGCAGGCGCCATTCGGTCATCCACTCGGGTTCTTCCTTCTTTGCCGAGATGAATCGGACAATGTCCTCACTGAGCCCAGGAGGAGCGGAATCCGCCTCGATATCCGTGACGAACCCATACTTATACTCTCGCCTGGTGATTTCCTCCAACTGCTCGGTCGATTCTGCCTGCTGGGTCAGTTCTGCCATTTTGAGTTCCTCTTTCTTCTGCCGGGTAAGCTGAAACCTATTTGGTTCGGCGCGAGGCCGCATGGTTTGTTTGGTCCTGGCGGCGGCCGGGATTTAATTCCGGCAATTGAAAACCGCAATTTACCATCACTCGAATTTGATGCCAATTGTTCGCTCGGGGGAGTTTTAGCAAATCAAGCGCACATCCCGCTCGGGAATGGAGCAAATGAGACAATTCGGGGCAAGAGAGGGATGATCTTCGAAAAAATAAAGCGGACAAAGGGGGCTTGAAAAAGGCCCGCTTTCCCAGAGCGGCAGGGCGAAAAAGCGGATCACGAGGGAGCACTTGAGGGGCTTTCTCCTGGGTTTCCCGGAGAAAAGAAATTCGCTGCGCGACTCACCGGGAGAGACTCGGCTCGGACTTCCGTGATCAAATCCTTTTTGCTTGCGCGGTGCTCCCATGTCCTCACCATGGTGCAAGCCCCTGAAATCAAAAATCCGTGTTCGCATGGACAGCCCTCTGCGATCGAATCGGTGTTACGGAAAGATGGAAGAGGAGACAAAACCCAAATATTCGGAGGACGAAGCGATTCACGATCCCGATCGCACCTCCTCGCTTCCTTCTTCGGACCGCATCTCCACGGCCCAGAGAGACCTTTTAATCAAAAGGTTCCATCCTGTTCTCCTTTGCCTGTCGGAGAATCATCCCGGGCTTTGTTTCAAGCTGGACCGCAAGGAATCGGTGCTCGGCCGCAGCCAGGAGGCCGACTACCCCCTCGATGACATCCGCGCTTCCCGCCGCCACATCCGGGTCACTTATGCCAACCAGGGGAAAGAAGAGGAAGTGCCCGAGTGTTACGTGGAAGATCTCGACAGCCGCAATGGAACCGAAATCAACGGCCACCGCCTCAAGGAAAGGACTCTCCTGGAGGATGGCGACCGCATCATTGTCGGGAAAACGGTGCTTGGTTACTTCTATCGGGATGAACTGGAGATTAACCAGCAGGAGCGCCTTTACGAGTCAGCAACGCGCGATTCGCTGACGGGACTACTCAACCGCACCCAGATCGACAACCGCCTCGTTGAGGAAGTGCGGCTTGCTCATCGGCTGCAGCACAACCTCTGTCTCATGCTGCTCGACGTGGACCACTTCAAAACAGTCAACGATACTTATGGCCACAAAATGGGGGATCAAGTTCTCGCTCACGTGGCTCGGATTATTTCGGGCTTTTCTTCGGGCCACATTGTAGCGGCTCGCTGGGGAGGAGAAGAGTTCGCCGTGCTGATGAGCCATTTCCCTCCCGATGCGGCGTCGAACTACGCGGAGAAGCTCCGTCTGGCGATTGGTGAGGCCCCGTTCCGGCTCGACAGCATCTCCATCCCCGTTCATGTCAGCGTGGGCCTCTCCATGTTGAACGAGGCCGACACGGCGGAGTCTCTTTTCCGCCGGGCTGACAAGTGCCTCTATGAGGCAAAAGAGAGCGGCCGCAATCGCGTAGTGGCCCGCCACGCCAACGGGGGGTGACGCTGCTCTTTTCTATTTCCAAGCGGTCCATGGGGTCTTCACTCACGAAACCGCGCCGATACGCCGATGCCGGACTTTTCTCTGGCCGACTCAAACCGTACTCCGCAGTCGCAGGAAAATGGCTCGTTCTCCGTGCGCGGCGGATTGGTCGGGGGAAGCCACCGCCGCTGGGTCGGAATCGAAGCGAACAGCAATCTCTCTTGCCTCGGAAGCCTCCCGGTATGTGACCGGTTCGGTGCTTGCGGTGGATGGGGCCTTTACAGCGTTTTCGGGCGTTTGATTCGGGAAGAGGTGGCTTATGGTCATTGTTGTCATGGGAATTACGGGAGCCGGGAAAACGGCCGTGGGCCACGCTCTCGCCGAGCGGCTCGGATTGCCATTTCATGATGGCGATGATTACCACCCGCCGGGAAATCGCGAAAAACTCGCCCGCGACGAGCCTCTCGAAGACGAGGATCGTTGGCCATGGCTGGAAGAGCTGAGCCAGAAAATCGCCGAGTGGAATGAGGAGGGCGGAGCGGTACTGGCCTGTTCCGCTCTGAAAAAGAGTTACCGGGACGTCCTGCGCAGCAAAAGCTCGGATGTGCTCTTCGTTTTACTCGAAGCGGAGCCGCAGCTCACCGAGAAGAGGCTCCGCGAACGGGCGGGATCCCACGGCCTGGTGAAGGACTTTCACAAAATCCTGGAGGGTCAATATCGCGACCTGGAAATCCCCGGACACGCAATCCGCGTTTCCAATGCGCCGCCGGTGGAAGAAATTGTGGATGAAATCGAGAGAAAACTTACGCGCGAACAGGATGGGGAAGCATGATTGCGGAAGAGGATCAGCGGGAGGCCATCGAG
>CAYFUR010000056.1:0-7929 GCA_964346275.1 uncultured Candidatus Sumerlaeota bacterium | reverse complement strand
GGACTTTTCACGGGCAAGGCAAGGAAGTGTTTTCACAGCAAAAGGGCGAATGCTATGAATTGAACCCTCACCCAGGCCTCGGCCTGTGGGCCTCGAGAACAAGTTTTAACTGAAAGGGCGCGCTATGACTTCCCGGCCATATATACGCCGGCACTTTCTCCTGGAAGGCGAGCGGGCATGTGAATTGTACAGCCGGTTCGCCGAACCAGAACCCCTGATCGACTTCCACAGCCATCTCCCGGCAAAAGAGATCGCGGAAGACCGCCGGTTCGAAAACCTTGCCGAAATATGGCTCGAGGGGGACCACTCTAAATGGCGCGCGATGCGCCTTAACGGTGTGCCAGAACAACTGATCACGGGGGCGGCGCCGGACCGGGACAAATTCCAGGCGTGGGCGGAGACCGTTCCCCAGTTGCTCCGAAATCCACTCTACGATTGGACGCACATGGAACTGGCCGATCCGCTGGGCATCACCGACAAGCTCCTATGCGGTGAAACGGCGGAGGATATCTGGGAGCGGGGGCGGGAACGCCTTGCGCACCCGGAGCTATCAGCCCGCGGCCTGCTGAGGCACTTTCGCGTCGAAGTGGCCTGCACAACGGACGACCCGCTGGACAGCCTGGAGCATCACGAGGCAATCGCGAAAGATAACGGGATCGCCACAAGGGTCTTGCCGACATTCCGCCCCGATAAGGCTCTCGCAATCGAGAACACCGGGGAATGGAATGCCTATATAGACAAACTCGCCTCCCGGACGGGCATGGAGATCAGAAGCTTCGAGGACTTGGTTTCGGCCCTGGAAAAGCGCGCTGAACACTTCGCGGGGAGGGGCTGCCGCCTCTCTGATCACGGAATCGACGAGATCTATGCCGACGACTACTCGGCGGGCGAAGTCGAAAACATCTTCCGCACGGCACGGGATAATAAATGGGTCGGCCTTCATCAGCCCCGGCTCTTTCGCGCCGCGTGTCTATACGAACTGGGTGGAATCTATCATCGCCTCGGCTGGGCAATGCAGCTCCATGTGGGCGCCATGCGGAATGTCAATACAAGGGCTTTTCAGAACCTTGGTGCGGATTCGGGTTTCGACGCGATTGGCGCCCCCCCCATGGCGAAGCCGCTGGCGAAGTTTCTCGACCGGCTGAGCGCCCGGAACCGGCTGCCGCGGATGGTGCTCTACAATCTCCACCCGAAGGATATCGAAGCGATTGCCGCTCTTGCGGGCGCCTTTCCCGAAGAAGGTGTTCCCGGGAAAATCCAATATGGACCCGCCTGGCGGTTTCTTGACCACCAGAGGGGGATCGAGCGGCTATTGAACGCTCTATCCCAGTCTGGCCTTCTGGGCCGGTTTATCGGCATGACAACGGATTCGAGGTCATTCCTCTCATATAGACGGCACGATTATTTTCGAAGGGTTCTGTGCAATCTCCTGGGAGACGAAATGGAACGGGAACTGATTCCAGACTCCATGGAGACAGTGGGCGGGGTCGTTCGCCGATTGAGCTCGCCCAATGCCCGCTCCTGGTTCGGGTTTTGACCCCTTTCCGCGGAGAAAACCGGCGGGGAAGAGCATGTCCCGGCGCGGGACATGCTCTTCTCTCATCTGGAGGGAGTTCAGATTCTCCCGGAGGATATGAGCAATGCTTACAGCGAATTCGACCGTCTGCTTGAATAATGGCCGTGAAATGCCTCTGGTTGGCCTGGGCGTCTTTCAGGCTCGCGAGGGCGAGGAAGTGGAAAACGCCGTCACGTGGGCCTTGGACGCCGGCTACCGGAGCATCGACACGGCGGCGGTTTATCAAAACGAACGAGGCGTTGGCGAGGCCGTGAAGGCCAGCGGCGTTCCCCGCGAAGACATCTTCCTGACAACGAAGGTTTGGAATACGGACCAGGGATTCGACGCGACACTCCAGGCTTTCGACAAAAGCCTGGACCGGATGCAAACAGACTTTGTCGATCTCTATCTTATCCATTGGCCTGTGGAAGACCGCTTCAAGGAAACGTGGGCCGCCATGGAATATCTTCACGAGCAGGGGCGCGCCCGCTCCATCGGTGTGAGCAATTTCCTCGTTCATCACCTCAAGGAACTTCTCTCCGTGGCGACGGTCATGCCGACTGTGAATCAGGTGGAGTTCCACCCCCGGCTCCAGCAGCCCGGGTTACAAGACTTTTGCCACAGCAACGAAATCGTCCTGGAAGCGTGGTCCCCGCTGATGAAGGGAAAGGTGCTGGAGATCCCGGAACTGGTGGAAATCGCCGAGGGCCACGGAAAAAACGCAGTCCAGGTGACCGTGCGCTGGTTGATTCAAAAGGGCATTATCGCGATTCCGAAATCCGTTCACCGCGAACGAATCGAGAAAAACATCGAAGTTTTTGACTTCCAGCTGTCGGAAGAGGAGATGGCGGCCATCAACGCCCTGGATCGCGGAACGCGCATCGGGCCCGACCCCGACAACTTTAACTTCTGAGAACCGAGAGAATACGGAAAGCGGTGAAGGAGAGTGCGCTTCGGGCCAACCGGAGCATACTTTGCATTGACTCGTTTGGCTCTCCACATTGCGCTATCTGGCGAACTGGTAAGGAACATGCGCAAACTTTTCTCTGCAACCAAAGCCCTTGCCGGCTATTTACCATAGCCTCCCGTGTCGGCGAGATGGCGTCAAAAGTCTGAATCAACCAGGAAGGAAGCAAATCATGAGCGTGAATGAAAAGGCAGGTGAGCAGCAGAAGATACGCGATCAAGTGCGCACTGGCTATGCGCGAATTGCCGAGGAGGAAGGATCTTCCTGCTGCGGTCCGACGTCGTGCTGCGGCTCCGACTCTTCTGAAGAAGCGAAACAACTGGCCCAGGAAATCGGCTACGAACTGGAAGAACTGGAGGCGCTGCCCGAGGGCGCCAACATGGGCCTGAGCTGCGGCAATCCGATCGCCGTGGCGTCGCTGGAACCGGGGGAAGTTGTCGCCGACCTTGGATGCGGCGGCGGCTTCGACGTCTTCCTTGCAGGCCGGCGCGTGGGAGACTCGGGCCGCGCGATCGGGATCGACATGACGGCGGAAATGCTGTCAAAGGCGCGGGCCAACACGGCTTCCTATCGCGAAAGCACGGGGTTGAATAACGTGGAGTTCCGCCTCGGCGAGATCGAACACCTTCCCCTGGCCGATCAGTCCGTGGACGTGGTGATTTCCAACTGTGTGTTGAACCTTTCACCGGATAAAAAACAAGTCTGGCGCGATGTGGCCCGGGTCTTAAAGCCTGGAGGCCGTGTCTCGATCTCCGATATGGCGTTGAAGAAGAAGCTCCCGGAAAGCGTGGCCAGCAAGGCTGAGTCTCTCATCGGCTGTGTGAGCGGCGCCATCATGGTGGAAGAAACGCGCCGGATGGCGGAGCAGGCGGGGCTCACGGATATCGCGTTGGAAGAGAAAAGCGACTACGTCGACAGCCTCAGCAAGTGGAACGATCCGCTCTACCTGGAAATCAAGAGAGCGCTTCCCGAGAGCGAGAAACTGGGGGACTATATCGTGAGCCTGTCGGTGAGAGCGAAAAAGCCAGGCGGTTGCTGTTGCGGAAGTTGAGCGACGTCTCGAAGGCTCCTGGAGAATAAAAGAGTTCGCCGCTTTCGAATGGTTTTCGATGGCGGCGAATGTCTTTTGAGAGCATGAGGGACCAGGCATATCCGCCCCCCCGGGAAAACGGCTTGCGTTCGGCCGGTTGACTTTCGATGCTTGCGCACTGTTTCGAGCATGCCCGTCGAAACTCTTGTTTCCAAAGATCAACCTTCCTATTTGAGGATCATTTCCCTATGCACAAGTTGGTATTGTTACGCCATGGGCAGAGCACCTGGAACCTCGATAACCGCTTCACCGGCTGGACGGACGTCGACCTGACGGAGCAGGGGCGGAAGGAAGCCAGGCGCGCGGGTGAACTGCTGCGCCAGGAAGGCTTTCAGTTCGACGCCGTCTATACGTCCGTCCTCAAGCGCGCCATCCGCACCATGTGGATCGCCCTGGACGAGATGGACCAGATGTGGCTCCCGGTGATTCGCGACTGGCGCCTGAACGAGCGCCACTATGGCGGCCTGCAGGGCCTGAACAAAGCGGAGACCGCGGAAAAGCACGGCGCTGACCAAGTCAAGATCTGGCGCCGTTCCTACGACATTCCGCCGCCGGAACTGAGCGACGATGACGAGCGCCACCCCAAGCACGACCGCCGCTACGCCGATGTCGATCCGGCCAGGCTCCCCCGGACGGAAAGCCTGAAAGATACGGTGGCGCGCTTTGTTCCATTCTGGGAGAGCGACATCGCGCCGAACGTCAAGGCTGGTGTCAGGACGCTCATCGTGGCACACGGAAACAGCCTGCGCGCCCTCGTGAAACACCTGGACCAGATTTCCGACGAGGAGATCGTCTCGCTTAATATCCCCACGGGAATCCCCCTGGTTTACGAGCTGGACGAGAATTTGAAGCCGGCCAAGAGCTACTACCTCGGCGACCCCGAAGAGGCCAAGAAGGCCGCGGAAGCTGTCGCCAACCAGGCTAAGAAGTCCTGACACGCTAAGCTGAGGAGCCTTCCTCGCCGGCGCCGCTGGCGGGGTCGTTCCTTTCTTCCCGATCCCTTCAGGCGTGAGGCGAAGAATATGGCAAGAAAAATCAGTTATGCCCAGTCCGGAGTCAACATCGAGGTCGGCGACGAAGTCGTTGACCAGCTCAGGAAATCGAATCCCAAAATCGGCGGGTTCGGAGGGGTGATTCCGCTCCCCCGGGGGTTCAAGAATCCGCGCCTTGTGCTCTCGACGGACGGAGTGGGGACAAAGCTGCTGATCGCCCAGGAGCTGAAAACCTATCACACGATCGGTATCGATCTGGTGGCGATGGTGGTGAACGATCTCATCGCTTGTGGCGCAAAGCCTTTCGCCTTTCTTGATTACTACGCCACGGAAAAACTGAGGAAACCCATTGCAACGGAGATCCTCAAGGGAATCGCATCCGGCTGCGAAATGGCGAATTGCGAACTCGTGGGAGGCGAGACGGCGGAGCTTCCCGGCGTCTATCCGAAGAATGGATTCGATCTGGCCGGATTCGGCGCGGGAGTCCTCGAGAAAACAAAGGTCATCGATGGGTCGAAAGTGCGGGCTGGGGACGTCGTGATCGGCTTGCCCTCGAGCGGAATTCACAGCAACGGATTCAGCCTGGCGCGAAAGGCTTTACTGGAGGGCAAGAGCAAGCCCCGGGGGAAGAAGCGGCGGGAATTGCTCGAGAGGATGCTGATTCCCACGTCTATCTACGTCGTTCCGATCCTGAAAATCCTGAAGAAAATGAACGTCAAGGCGATTGCCCACATCACGGGAGGCGGGCTGCCCGGCAATCTCGTGCGAGCCGTTCCAGAGGGCGTCTATGCGAATCTCAAGGCAGGATCCTGGGAAGTGCCCGAGATTTTCCGCATGATCGAAACCAATGGGCCTGTCGCCCGCGAAGAGATGTATCGCGTTTTCAACATGGGCATCGGCATGTGCGTCGTGGTGCCAAAAAAGCAGGCCCGGGAGGCGGTCCGGAGCCTGAGACGTTCGATGGTACACGCGCTCGAGATTGGATGCATCAAAAAGGGGCCCAGAGGCGTGGTGATTAACGGCACCGAGGCCGAGTGCTGAACCAGGCGGAATTGTGAAGTTTTGACGCCGTCCGGATTCCGGGCGGCGTTTTCGTTGTCAGCGGGAAGGAAGGATGGCAGATTGTTCCCTGAAGAAATCATTCAAGGATGTGATCAAAATGATAAGCAGAAAAGCTGGCTGGAAAACTGTTTTGTTGAGTCTCGGCGCAATGCTCCTGATGGGCGTCGCTGTTCTTCAGGCTCAGGAGGTTAATCCAAAGAACTATGTCCGGGAAATTGTGAAGGCTCATGATGCCAAAGCGTATTACAGCCACGGCATGGTCGTAGCCGATGCCAAGGTCCTGTTTGGCGGAGGGGAAGTCTTCGAGGGAACGATGATATTCGACCCGGCGCTCAGCGCTGCGCGCCTGGAATCGGTGGACGGCACGGTGACGGTGTTCGATGGAGAAGACGCCTGGGTCTCTCCCGCCGACGCGGAGTTCCCGCGTGCGCGATTCCATGTGCTGACATGGCCCTACTTTCTCGCCGCTCCGATGAAGTTGGATGATCCGGGAACATTCCACGAATACCTTGGCGAGTTGACGCTTCGCAAAGAGCCGGTGCCTGCTGTCAAGATGACCTTTGGCGAGGGAATCGGCGATGCGCCGGATGACTGGTATGTTCTTTATCGGAATCCGGTGAACCATCGCCTGGATGCCATGGCGTATATCGTGACTTATGGCAAGTCACCGGAAGAGGCGGAAGAAGAGCCCCACGCGATTGTCTATAACGACTATGAAACAGTCGGCGGTCCGGTGCTTTCCATGGACTGGAAATTCTATCATTGGAGCCGCGACAAGGGAATTTATGGAGACCCGATCGGACATGTCGCCGTGGACGAGGTGCAATTCCGCCCCTTTGATGCGTCCCTTTTTACCAAGCCGGAGAATGCTCGAAAAGCCGGGAAGCCATGAGGGCGCATTACTGCTCGGCCTGAGCCGCACCCTGCTCTTTGCGATCACGCTGGCCGCGCCGCTGGATTTCTTCGATCTCTGTCGGCGTTTTGTCGCGCGGATAGCTGCCGAGCACGCGGAGCGAGTCGCAATGTTCCCGGATGCTCTCGATGGCCCGCTGGATTCCCGGCTCGTCACGATGGCCATCCGCATCGACAAAGAAGGCCTGCTCCCAGGCCCGGCGTTTGGTGGGTCGGGATTCCAGCTTGCTGAGGTTGATCCCAAGTTCGTCGAAGGGCCGGAGCACCCGCAAGAGTGACCCCGGGCGGTCCTTGACGCTGAACATCAGCGAAGTCTTGTCGTCGCCGCTGGGCCGATTGTCGGTCTGGCTGATGACGAGGAAACGGGTCGTGTTGTCTTTGTTGTCCTCAATGTCCTTGGCCAGCACGGTGAGGTCGTATTCCTCGGCGCCGATTTCACTGCCGATGGCGGCGGACTGGGCATCCTTACGGGCCTCCTGCATCCCCTGGGTGGTCGAGTCGACCTCGATGCGTTTCACGTTGGGAAGGTTTTGATTCAACCAGTTGTCGCACTGGAGAAAGGCCTGGGGATGGCTGTAAACGCGGAGGGTTTCTTTCAAGGGAGACGTTCCCAGAACCGCATGGTGAATGGGGAGCAGGATTTCGCTGCAGACGCGGCAATCATGCTCGATAAAAGCATCGAGGGTCGTGTGAACCGTGCCGCCGGTGCTGTTTTCGATAGGGACCACGCCATAGTCGATGGAGTGATTGGTGACGGCGGTAAAGACTTCCCGCACGACTTTGAAAGCGGTAAAATCCACCGATGAGCCGAATTCCCGCACGGCGGCCTGGTGGGCGAAGGTGTCCCGCGGCCCGAGGTAGCCAACCCGAAGGGGCTTCTGCAGGTTCAGACAGGCACTGATCACTTCGCGGAAAACGTAGATCAGGCCTTCTCGGGGGAATTCGCCGTTGGATCGCGACACGGCCTGGAAAACCACAGCGCGGGCGCGTCCCGGGTCGAAGGTGGCGCGGCCGGAATCGGCCTTGGACTGGCCGACCAGCTTGGCGATCTCGGCCCGGCGGTCGAGGAGCCGGACAAATTCCTGGTCGATCGAGTCGATTTCTTCGCGAAATTGCTTGAGGTCCATGACGTAATACCAATCTCCTGGGTCGAAACAAAAGTGTGTATGGTCCGGCTGGTGCCGTGGCGGCAAGCGTTATCCTTGGGGAATTCAGGCTTGAGTCCGTGGCGAGAGGGCAATGAATGGGATTGACCCCGCGAGGCAGTTTGCACAGCTTTCTTACGCTTTTAAGCTGCCCTGTCCTTCAATACGTAAAGAATAAATCTCATTCACTGGGAGACTCATGCCGA
>CAYFUR010000055.1:0-24366 GCA_964346275.1 uncultured Candidatus Sumerlaeota bacterium | reverse complement strand
AACCACAGCCGGAGATTGAGGTGTCCGGGTTTCTTCCGGATGATTTTGATTTGTCAGCCGGAATCGTAGGATTTATTACACTGGACGGGTCGATACAGCAGCACATGCCTTTTGTTATTGAGAACAGTGGCGATGCCGATCTCGTAATCAAAAGCGTTTATACGGCCTTCGATTTTGACTATAATCATTGGGATTTTCTCAACTTCACTCCGTATACGGTCGTGCGTCCGGGCGGTAAGTATTACTTATATTATGAACACGAGATGATCGATGTGGAAGAGTTTCTGGATAGTGGCCGAGCAGCCAGTAACGTTGTTGTGATAGAAAGTAATGCAACCGAAAACCCGGTTCTCGTAACTTCCATTGGAGCGCCGGTCTTTGAAACAAAGGCCGAGGTTCCTTCCGAGGCGATCTATACGGGCGAACTTCCCCAAAATCCGCCGCCGCCCGACTGCGCCGACATCAACGGTGACGGTGCCATCGACGCGGCGGATACGGTGGGCCTTCTACTCGGGAGGTAAGACGGCCCGGATCGACAGGCGTGGCTTCGCCGCTCCGGGCGATGGTTTCGCAACATTTGGCTAGTTGTGTCCCTTATCGCCCAGAAGAGGCGCAAGATCTAGCATCATCCGGTCTGTCAGGTGCAAATACCGGGGTTTTCCCTCGTTTTTTTAACTTGCCAGTGTCACCGCCTCTCCGCGTTCATCCAAGGACCCCTGCGGGAGAAGAGCGGAATGAGCAGCACCCCAGCGTTTCCCAGAAAAGTTGCCCTTCTCTGCGGCGGTCCCTCGGCGGAGCATGTGGTGTCCCTGACGTCGGCACGGGCGGTGGCCCATGCGCTGGACCGTCATCGCTATCGCGTGCGCGTGTTCTCCGTCCTCGAGGACGGCAATTGGGTCTGCCCCGAGGAAGAGTGGGACGGCACGACGATGCCCTCGCGCGTGGAAAAGCTGTTCGACCTGCTGGACATGCCGGAGTATTGCCCGTCCGGTTTCTTTAAAATCCGCCCCGTTTCCGAGGGCGTGCGGCGCCTGGCGGAATGGGGCGCGCATATCGTGGTGCCGATGATGCACGGCGCCTTTGGCGAGGACGGCCGGCTCCAGGGGCTGCTGGATTTTCTGAATATTCCCTACATCGGCAGCGGCGTCATGGCGAGCGCCCTGGCCATGGACAAGCGGCGCTGCGCCAGTTTCCTCGGCGCCCATGGTATTCGCATCCCGCGCCATTTGATCCTGCGGTCGCAAACGCCGCGGGCCCATCGCGAGGACCAGCTCGCGGGCGCGGGCAAGCTCCTCGGCTGGCCCATCGTGGTCAAGCCGTCGCGGGGCGGATCGAGTATCGGCACGGCCATCGTCGAAACGCCCGAGCAGCTTTACCGCGCGGTGATCAACGCCTTCGAAGCGGACGACGAGGTGTTGCTGGAGGAACGGGTGGTGGGGACCGAAGTGACCTGCGGCGTGCTCGACCTGGCGGAGGGCTTTGGCGGCCGCATCGTCTGCCCGCCGACGGAAATCCGCCCGCGCCAGAGCAGTTACTTCACCTTTGACACGAAATACCGCCCCGGCGGCGCCGACGAGATTACCCCCGCGGAATTGCCCGAAGCGGTGCTGACACGCATTCAATCGGTCGCGGAGAAGGCTCACGACCTGGTTGGGTGCGTTGGATTGTCGCGGTCGGACATGATCGTGCCCGAGGACGGCCACCCGGTTTTTCTGGAGACGAACACGCTGCCCGGCATGACGGCGACATCGCTCATGCCCCAGGGGGCGGCCCAGTTGGGCATTTCCATGAGCGCCATGTTCACCGGCCTGGTGGAGGGCGTGTTTGAAAACCTGATCGAGAAAAAGGCGCGGGAGGAACAGTAACACCCTGTGGGAAAAACGAGTTTTTTGTGCCGGCAAGCACGAAAAACCCCCGGGGCCCCGATCGGCTTCGGGGGTTTTTCGCGTCCATTCTCCTTGCGCGGCTCGCGGGGTATCTTTCTCACTGGGGCCAGGAAACTCGGCAAGGTCTGGTGCGCGATGCGATCGATGTGGAAAACAGGTCTTTTGGTGACAGCGGCGCTGGCGGCGGGTGGCTGCGCGGGTTCGGGCAAGATGGAGAAGGAGTTTCCCTCCGGCGAGCCGGACGCCTTCGAAGCGGCGGAACGCCGCGAGGGAGAATTGGCCGGGCCTTCGGAAGACGCGGCGCGCGAGGCCACGCGTTCCGTCTACCTGCCCACGGATCGAAAGGAGGCGCGCGGCCTGGCCCTGAGCATGGAAGTGCCCGCCCCGGAAGTCACCGCGGGAACATCCATCAGCGCCAACATGCTGCTGCGCAACACCACGCGCAATACCGTCCCCGTTGTCTATACGGACACCCAGCGTTTCGACCTCGTCGTCTTTACCGACAAAGAACGGGAAAACCCCGTGTTTGTCTGGAGCGAGGGAAAGTTCTTCTCGCAGATTTTCTCGGAACGCATGCTGGGCGGGGGAACGAATATCTCCGAAGTGCTGGAAGTACCCACAACCCCGGACCCTGTATCGGACAATATGCTGCCCGATGACCTGAGCCGCCCCCTGACGCCGGGAACCTATTATATGTGGGGAACCCACGCGGGGGATCCCTACCTGGCCTCCGGTCCTGTTGAAATCACCGTCGAGCCGGAATAATGATCCGCCACGCCTAGGATTTTCCCCCATCGGCCCTGGGGATGCTTTCTGAATTAATATAAGCGCTTACGAGTTTGATGCGGCGGGGCTTGCGCATTGCGAGCTTTCCTCTATGAGGCAGGGAGAGTTCTGCCCGAGTTTTCACGGAATGAAAGCGACCGATGCCGCGCAGCGATGAAATTATCAAAAAAGATGTGCTGGATCATCTGACCTGGGATACGCGCGTGGATGCCTCCCGCGTCGAGGTCCGAGCCGAGAATGGGACGGTCTTGCTGGAGGGGATGGTGCCGACGCCCTATTCGCGGCTGATCGCGGTGACCACGGCGTGGTCGATTCCCGGCGTGGGGCAAGTGTCTGACTGCCTGACGGTGGAACGGCCGCCCGCTTCGCCGATTCCCGCCGATGAGGAATTGAAATCAGATGTGGAGAGCATGCTGCGGCTGAATGCGGAGATCGATGAGACGAACATCGATTTGCGCGTGGAAGACGGGGAGGTCACTCTCGACGGCTCTGTTCCGTCTCTCTGGAACAAGATTTACGTGGATGAACTCGTGTCAAATGCGCTGGGTGTGCTGGCGGTTCACAATCGGCTCGCGGTGGTTCCCGAAACCGACGTGGTTGATCAGGCCATCGCCGACGATTTGTCGGAAGCGTTGCAGCGGAGCGGTTTTGTGGAACCGGACAAAGTCACCGTGCGCGTGGACAATGGCGAGGTGACGCTCATGGGCCATGTGCGCACCCAGTCAGCAAGAAGAATCGCGCGGGAAATTTCGGAAAGAACCCTGGGCGTGAAGGCGGTGCGCGACGAATTGATAGCTGAATTCTCAAATTGAGGAAGAGAATTGATACATAATAGGATCCCTGAATCATTCTGGAGGAGGATAGACCTATATGAGTGCAGCACTAATTATTGATAATTCGAATCATTGGTTGAATGCATTGAAACAGGAATTGGGAGTTCGTAACCCGGATCAAGCCAGGCGGGTTTTCCAGGCTGTTCTGCCCGCCCTCATGGCGGTCACGCTTCCTGAATACCGGTGCTATCTTTTTCGGGAATTACCGCATGAACTCCGAAGCTGGGTGGATCGCGATGCAATTGAAAAAACCGGACTTAGACCAGGCGAAAGTAACGCCGAAGACTTTTTTGACAGGACAGCCGACCGGTTGGACCGTGATGAAGACCCGTGCCCCCTCCCGGCGACGCGTGCCGTCTTTCGCGTCCTGCATAAGTATATCACCGACGGATGGATCAATGACCCGGTCGGCTGGCTTCCACCCGATTTAGCTTCCCTGTGGGTGACGTCACTGCCCGGAGACTCGGGACTCCCAATGTGAGGATGTGTATTGACGCTCTTTGTTGAATTCCTTGTCGCCCTGATTGTGGCCCTGCTGGTTGCCGTCCTTTTGATCGGCGCCCTGGATTGGGAATACCCCGGCCGCGGGGGAGGAGCGATTGCTCTGTTCCTCTTCTTTATGATGCTCCTGCTGTTTATTTGGGCCAGCGGAGGCTGGCTGACACCTTTCGGTCCTGTCGTCTACGGTGTTTACTGGCTGCCATTTCTCATGGTGGGCATCTTCATCCTGATGCTTCTTGCCGCCTCAGGCCCGCGCCGTCCGTCGCAAATGCCCACCGACTCCGCCAGTTTCAAAGGCCAGGGCAAGACAAGCCGGGAGACCCTGCTGGCAGCAATCTTCTGGTTACTGATCCTTTTCCTTTTGGCGGCGTTGATCATCCGGTATACATATATTATTTAGAGGCGTTTCCCTCACTCTCTCTTCGATCCCCCGCCTGAAAGAGTGGGGGATTACTCATTCAACGAGAGCATCCACCCATTCATCCGCGGCGTTGGGAATTCTTCTCCCGTCAGGGCGATACTCCATTTTCCCCGCGTTGACACCATTTCTGTTTCCGGGATTGAATCTGGAAAGTTTCCGAAATCACTTGGAAAATACGCCCCACTGGCATGATCGCCATTGATATAGCCGGCGACATTGGCTGAGGTATTCATTTGCCAGGCCAGGTAATAAACGCCAGGATCGAGAACCAGGCGGCTTGTTCCAGTTTGTTCCATCTTCACCTCAAGGCGCCCCGGGCCATTGCTTTTGCCAAGTGGCTGCGATTGCCAGACAAGGTTTCCCGGAGAACCCGCCCGGTATAACCCAAGGCGGATGGCACCGTCTTCCGTCTCCCGGTGGCAATACATGGAAATCTCATCTACCAATGTCGGCTCCTGAATCAGGATTTTTGTCATGTTTACAAACCCCTTGGGCGAGGCAGCGAAACGGCGGATCTTTCCAGGGCGCGTGGAATTGGAACCCGTATAGACATAGCGGCCGGACGGATCTATTTCAATACTCGGCATGATGCCTTCCTGAAAAGCAAAAGAACCGGCGACAGCGTTCGCATCGAGATCAACCTTGATCAATTCATTGGGGAACGAGGTGAAGTAGGCAAAATTCCCCTCCGGTCCCATCGCCCCCGCAAAAAGGCGAGTGGAATCGCCGAGAGTGAATTCCGCATCCAGCTTGCGCGATGTGGTATTGAATTTCACCAGGCGTCCGGGGCCATGAAAGGTGCAAAAATAAACATAATGGTCATCGGGGGATATAACGGCATCGTAAAAACCGTAACGTTGCCCTGCCGATTGCTCTATTTCCAGGGAAGAGACGCGTTCAAAACTTTCCAGATCCACCGTCGTAATTTTCGAAGGAATTGTGAAATCGCCAGTACCCAGATAGGCATACTTGCCGGCGGAATCGATGGCGGCCGCCTGGAAATCAAATTCACCTGATGGAAACTCGAGGGCCGATTCCCGTTCAAGGGTTTCCGGATCGACGCGGATGAGCCGGCCAGGATTATCCCGGTTACCGGTCGTGAAATAGACATCTTCTCCCTCCGGATCCATCAAGGCGGAGATCAGCGCGTTCTCTCCTTCGTCCATCCCGAGAGTTCCATCCAATTGAAAGGATGAAAGATCGACACGCGCAACCTGGCCGGGGGAAAGAAGGCTTCCCGAGTAGAGAAACCGTCCGGCGGGATCAATCGCCGTGGCGCTCCAGAGATAATTGTGCTGCGAGGAAACATCGAGCGCATCCATCCGTTCGAATTCCCGCAGATCAATACGGACGATCCGCCCCGGGAAATAATTCATCGCATAGGCGTATTGACCGCTGCCGTCAATCACCAGGTCCTGAAGGTCCATTTCGGGGTGGGGCAATTCGATCACGTCCACCTCGGGAACGTGGCGCATGCCTCCGTTGGGGTAATCTGTTGTTCCGGGATTCAGTTCACCAAACACACGCTCTGCCGGCGCTGGAGCCCACAGTCCAGATAGTCCCAGCGCGAGAACGAGAAGAGTTATCCATTTTGCCGCGCCCTTCTTTCCCATGAACCTTCTCCCTCCTCTCGCGTGTTTTCTGTCTGCCTTATTGCGTTGAATACACCGCGGAAAGGCAATGAAAATGGCCCGGGCCCGGGCCCGGACAATTGGCGGTTGATAAGCGGCTCTTCTTCCCGGCATGTTCCTCCCCGCATAATCGCATTGTATTTTCCGACTTCAGGAGACCCTTGTGAGCGAACACCCCCTCGGCATCGATCTGAACGATTTTCCCATCCGCAAACACGTAACCTATCTCAACCACGCGGGGACCTCGCCGATCACGCGGCCCGCCGCGAACATGATGAAGCTCTTTGCCGACGAGGTGTCCCAATACGCCAGCGCGATATACGAGGAGTGGACTAAGCGCCAGAACGCCACGCGCCAGCGAACGGCCCGGATCCTGGGCTGCTCTGTGGAAGAAGTGGCCTTCACGACAAGCACAACCGCGGGGTTGAACCTTGTCGCGCTGGGGATCGACTGGCAGCCGGGCGATGTGATCGTGGCCGAGGAGCGCACCTTTCCCGCGAATTGGCTCGCCTGGAAGAAGATCGCCGAGCAGCGCGGCGCCGCAGTCTGGCCCTGGCGCGAGAGAAATTACCGCTACGAGTTGGAGGACCTGGAAGAGCGGCTGAAGCAAGGCGGCGTACGCATGGTGGCCGCCACCTCGGCAAATTTCGGCACCGGATTCCGTCAGGACATGGAAGCCATCGGCAAGCTCTGTAAGGAATACAACGCGCTCTTTTGCGTGGATGCGATCCAGACGCTGGGCGCGTTCCCCATGGACGTGAAACGGTGCCACATCGATTTTCTTTCCGCCGACAGCCACAAGTGGCTCCTCGGCCCGGAAGGGAGCGCGATCTTTTACTGTGCAAAGGACAAGCTCGATTGTCTAGACGAGAGTCTCATTGGTTGGATGGGCCGCGAGGGATTCACCCAGTTTGAACGGCTGGATTTGCCGCCGGACCCGACGGCCCGCCGTTTCGAAGAGGGAGCGCCCAATATCGCCGGCATTCTGGCCATGGGCGAATCCTTCCGCGTGCTACTGGAAACCGGTATAGACAAAATTTCCGCGCACAACCTGGCCCTCTGCCGCGTTCTCCGCCAGGGCCTGGAAGACCTCGGCTGGACTGTCGTTGCGCCCGCGGAGGAAAAACACGCCGCTTCCATCGTTCCCGCCTGGAAAGAAGGCGTTAATCCGGCGGAAGTGGTTCCCCAACTCTGGAAGAAGCACGATATCTGGGCAGCCGCGCGCCGGGATTTTCTCCGGCTCTCGCCGCACTTCTACCAAACAGAAGACGACATGCATCGTGTGCTGCGCGCCGTTGCGGACGTCCAGAAAGGGAACTAGACGTGGCCAACGAATATATTGCCGGCCGCCGCCGGTTCACCTCTCTCGCGCCGGGCCTGGTGCGCATGGAGTTCTCGCCGGACGGCCGTTTCGAGGATCGCCGCAGCCTCGCCGCCGCCGCGGAAAAGCAGCCAATCCCTTTTCAAGGTATAGACAAGCAAAACGGGACGACTGTTCTCGACACGGGGTGCATCAAGATTCTGACACGGGAAAACGATAACGAATTCTTTCCCTCGAATCTGCAGATCCAATGGTATGAAGAAGGAATGTTTCAGCACTGGAGCCCCGGGGACAAGGATCACGAAAATCTGGGAGCGACCCTCCATGCGCTCGATCTCTACGGTCTGGACGCCCGGCTCGAAGGCGTTCATGTTGCCGATTCCCTGCCGCTCGACAGCAAGGCCGGACGATGGCAGCTCCCTTTCGAAACCCATACCCAGCCGCCTTTTCATCCCGTCGAGGGGAAAGGGGTGCGCGAAGAAGCCATGGCCGATCGCAAGAATCGGTGGGGACCAATCCACGCGGCGATACGCTATGAGCCGGAAACGGTTCCGATCAAGACGCGGAATCAGATCCGCGATCAGTATGCGTATAGTCCGGGAATCCTGTCACGTGCGGGATATTGCCTGCTGAATGATTCCTGGTCCGCCGTGCTCGACGAGGAGGACTTTCCCATCGAACGGAAACGCCCCGGCCACATGGACT
The DNA here is from genome assembly GCA_964346275.1 of uncultured Candidatus Sumerlaeota bacterium. GTDB lineage: Bacteria > Sumerlaeota > Sumerlaeia > SLMS01 > SLMS01 > CAYFUR01. The sequence goes on along the minus strand of CAYFUR010000055.1, from coordinate 16,282 downwards.
GGTATTTCTTCTGTTACGGCAATGATTATAGACAGGGGCTGAAGGATTTCATTCTCCTGTCCGGGCGAGCCCCCTTGCCGGGAAAGAATACATTCGGAATTTTCTTTTCCCGCTTTCCCGCCTACGACGAGCAGGAAGCCCGGGAAATCGTCGATCGCTTTGAAGAGGAGATGATTCCCCTTTCCGTCCTCGTCATCGATATGGAATGGCACAAGAAAGGATGGTGCCATTGGGACTGGAATAAAGATTTCTATCCCGATCCGCCGGGTTTTTTCGACTGGGCCCACAAACGCGGAATCCAGGTCACGTTGAATGTCCACCCGGACCGTATAGACAGCACGGACTCCCATTTCGAGCCACTCAAAAAGGCCGTCGGCGAGTTTACATATCCGCCCGCGGAAACCACCCGCGATGGAGAAACCATTACGGAGCAGCGGCTGAATCTTTGCCGCAAGGAAGAGGCGCGTCCGTTCTTCGAAATCTGCCAAAAACACATTGTTGATGCGGGTCTGGACTTTTGGTGGCTCGACGGCGAGGCCGGTTGGATCAATGGTTCCCAGGCCCATCTGGTTAACAACAAGTTCTTCTATGAAGATTGCGAGGCCGCGGATCGCCGCGGCATGCTTCTGTCGCGCAGCGGGGGAGTGGGTTCCCATCGCTATGGCGTTTTCTTCACCGGGGACACGTTTTCCGATTGGAAGACCCTGGCCATGGAATGCGAATTCAATATCCGCGCCGGCCATTTGGGTATTGCCTATGTTTCTCATGATATCGGGGGGTTCATTCATCCGAAATTCCCCTTGATGAATCCCGTTTTGTATATCCGCTGGCTCCAGTTTGGTGTATTCAACCCCGTGCTGCGTTTTCACAGCTCTCCCGGCAGCGGCAGCCGCCAGCCGTGGGACTATGGAGAAACAAACTTCCGCATTGCCCGGAAGTGGCTCGCGGTCCGCAACAGCCTGATTCCCTATATATACACCGCCGCGCGCCGCCATTACGAAGAGGGGCTGCCCCTCGTCCGCGGCCTTTTTCTGGACCATCCGAAAGAGAACGCGGCTTACCGGTACGACCAGTTTTACTTTGGAAATGATTTTCTCGTGGCGCCCGTTCTTTCCGAGCAAACGTCGCGCGATGTTTATCTGCCCGAAGGCCGGTATTACGAATTCGAGTCGGCGCGAATCGTTTCCGGAGGCAAAGAGTTCCGGCGGCCGGCGGCGCTCGAAGAAATCCCCCTCTACGTCCGGGCCGGAGCGATCATACCGCGCCAGCAAAGCGGCGGCCCGCCGGCAGCGGATTTTGTGGAAAACCTTGTTCTGGATGTCTATCCGGGCGAAGAGGGGCGCGGCGAACTTTACGAAGATGTTTCGCGCTCGCGCGACTATGAAAACGGCGGGTTTTGCCGCACACGCTTCTTTCAGAGCTCCGGCGGCAAGGCGCTCACGCTCGCCATGGAAAAACCGGAGGGCAAGCCGCTGGTTCAAAAAAGGAGGGTCGCTGTCCATGTCTATACAAAGGCGAAACCAGCGAACTGCGAAATAGATGGGAAAGCCGTGGACCCCGCACTGGTGGTTTACGACTCGGAGAAGGAAATGCTCCGTATAGATATGGGAAAAAGAGAGAGCGGCCAGCCTTTCGAACTGAGGCTGGCCTGGCCCTGATCACTTCGGCGGAATATGCTGTCTATCTTAACGAGGAAGATTCGCCGGGGCGTTTTTTCTCCGATGGCGGCACGACATGTTCCCCTTGTTCGTCATTGACCAGATTGTGCATCGGCGCTTCGTGGGCAAAGTATTCGAACAGGTGTCCCATCTTTTCCGCCTTCGTGCGGAGGTACTTCTCATTATCCTTGTGCATGCCGACTTCCAGGGGTTCCCGCGCAATCACCTCCAGGCCAAAGCCGCGGATGCCAAAAATCTTTCGCGGGTTGTTGGTCAGCAGGCGCAGCTTCTTCAGTCCCAGATCCGCCAGGATCTGGCATCCGATGCCGTATTCACGCTGGTCCGATTTAAAGCCCAGGTGAATATTCGCTTCCACGGTATCCATGCCTTCATCCTGGAGGTTATAGGCCTCCAGCTTGGCCCGCAGGCCAATGCCCCGCCCCTCCTGGTTCAGATAGACAATCACGCCGTGGCCCTCTTCCGCGATGCGCTCCATGGAGGCCATCAACTGGGGGCCGCAGTCGCAGCGCATGCTGAAAAACGTATCCCCGGTGAAGCAGCGCGAGTGCACGCGCACCAGCGCGGATTCCTGCTTTTCCGGTTCCCCCATGACGAGAACGGAGTGATCTTCACCATTCATGATGTTTTCGTAAAGATGAAGCTTCCAATTGCCGTAAGGATTTGGAATCCGCGAGGTGACCACGCGGCGCACGAGATGTTCGTTCTCGATCCGGTAAGCGATGAGATCCTCGATCGTGAGGATTTTGACCTGGTGCTCTTCGGCGATGGCCTCCAGGTCGGGCATGCGGGCCATGGAGCCATCTTCATTCAAGATCTCGCAGATCACGCCAATGGGCGGGAGACCGGCGAGCTTGGCCAGGTCCACCGCCGCTTCCGTGTGTCCGGCGCGAATCAGCACCCCTCCATCGCGGGCAATGAGCGGATTGATATGCCCCGGGCGAAGAAGGTCTTTCGGCCGTGTGCCCGAATCCGCCAGGGTTTTGATCGTCAACGACCGGTCGCTCGCGGAAATCCCTGTGGAAACGCCAGCTGCGTCCACCATCACGGTAAAATTCGTGCCGTGGTGCTCGGTGTTGTGTTCCACCATGGGAAAGAGTTCCAACTCAGCGCGGCGCTGGCGCGTCATGGGAACGCAAATCATCCCCCGGGCTTTGCGGAGCAGGAAATTGACTTTGTCGGGATCGATGTGGGTGGCGGCGAGAACAAAGTCGCCCTCGTTTTCGCGCTGTTCATCATCAACGACGATCACCATGCGGCCGCGGCGGATGTCTTCAATGGCTTCCTCGACCGTGCATCGCATGGGAGATTTCTTCTGAGAGGACTTATCCGGCATGGGATCTGGGCTGAGCTTTCCAGCGGATTTCCGGTAAAGGACACCGGCCCGGTAACCGGCAGGGCGGGAGAATTCTCCCTCGTTCTTCCCCGGGGCAAGGACCATACCGCTCGCCGGGGAGGCCGGTCAAATGGGGAAAGCAGGCCTGGTCCGAGAAGGAAACGGGGCACTTCCCGCAAATGCCTTTTGGCTTGCGGTGAATCCCGGGCAATCCTTATTGGCTTCGCCGAACTGATTTCTCCAATCGGGAAGGTTTTTTCCGTGAATTTGTTTCCTCTTTCTTCCACAAAGCGCTGGCGCCGATGGCGAAAAACAGCCTGAAAATTCGTTTTTTCTTCGCTTATTGTCTGGTGCGAAAACTCTGAGGCACAATGCCTCGCGCCCCCTCCCGGAAGAAAGGTTCTCCGATGCTGAAACCAACATTTGAAGAATTCAAGGAACTCGCGAAACAGGGAAACGTCGTGCCTGTCTATCGCGAACTTCTGGCTGATATGGAGACTCCCGTCTCCGTTTTCAAGAAACTCGACGCCATCAGTGACCACGCTTTCCTGCTCGAATCGGTCGAGCAGGGCGAGCAGCTCGGCCGCTTCTCGTTTCTCGGCTGCGATCCAGCGGTAATCTTGCGGGTCCGCGGCGAAGAGCAGGAAATCGTCGCCGAGCGCGAACGTCTCATGCCACGGGAAACTCCCGTGGAAACCATGCGCTACCTCCTGTCGCGCTATCAGCCGGTGCTCAACCCGGATCTGCCCCCCTTTTTCGGGGGCGCGGTGGGCTATATGGCCTACGACACCGTCCGCTATTACGAAAACATCCCCGACAGCTGCCCCGACGATCTCCAGCTTCCCGACTGCGTGATCATGATCGCCGAGTCCCTGATCGCTTTCGATCACGTCAAGCACCGCATGATTCTCATCGTGAATGCCCATGTTGATGCGGACGCAAACCTGGAAGAGGCCTACACGCGGGCGGTGATGAAGCTCGGTTACCTGAAAGGCCAGCTCGGCGTGCGCCTTCCCGTGGACACGCTTTCCGAGCATCCCCGCCTGGCGACGCGAACGAAGAACGGCAAGCCCTCCAAGGCCACCCAGGCCCACCTCGACCGCGAATCAGACGAAGGGCAGGAGCAGGCTCGTCGCTCCCAGGAGACTTTTGGCGTCAGCGTTCCCGTCGAATCCAACTTCGAGAAGGAAGAATTCAAGAGCATCGTGGAAAAGGCGAAAGAATACATCGCCGCCGGCGATATTTTCCAGGTGGTCCTGAGCCAGCGCTTCGCCGCGAAGATCAATTGCCCACCCTTCGACGTCTACCGCGCTCTCAGGGCCGTGAACCCGTCTCCCTACATGTTTTATCTCAAATGCGGCCCAGACCTCCAGGTGGCCGGATCCTCGCCGGAAATCCTCTGCAAACTCCAAAACGACCGTGTCACCGTCCGGCCCATTGCGGGAACGCGGCCTCGCGGCGAAACCCACACGCGAGACATCGAGCTGGAAAACGAACTCCTGGCCGACGAGAAGGAACGCGCCGAACACGTCATGCTGGTTGATCTCGGCCGGAACGACATCGGCCGCGTTTGCCGCTACCAGACTGTGGAAGTCGACGACTTCATGGTCATCGAGCGTTACAGCCACGTCATGCACATCGTCAGCAACGTCACCGGCGAGCTGCGCGAAGGCAAGGACGCCTTCGACGTAATCGGGGCGACGTTTCCCGCGGGCACGCTGAGCGGTGCGCCAAAGATCCGCGCCATGGAAATCATCGATGAACTGGAACACAACCGCCGCGGCCCCTATGGCGGGGCCGTCGTCTATCTTTCCTTCGATGGAAACATGGATTCGTGCATCACGATCCGCACCGCCGTGATCAAAGAAGACACGGTCTTTGTTCAGGCGGGAGCCGGAATCGTGGCAGACAGTGTTCCAGAGAGTGAATACCAGGAATGCGTGAACAAAGCGCGAGGCATGCTGAAAGCGGTGGATATGGCCGAGCAGGGTCTCGAGTGAAACTCAACTCACAGACTTTTCGGACGCGCGGCCGCCGGATACTTTCCGGCGGCTTTTTCCTTTCCCGCCACGGTGCCGGAACCGCGGCCCATAAGAGGAGTAAAAAAGACTTCTTATAAGTACTCATAATCCTAATAATAAGGGCTGTGGAAAGTGGGAAAACCCCTTCCCGGCGCCAGACGGCGGGGGATTGCGCCGTGAATGAACTCCGGATGGATATGTGAACAGGGCTGTGGAGCATGGGGAAAACAGAAGAAAGGCAGCCGGATGACAGCTTTGTGGCATTCTGGTTCTGGAAGACCTGTGAATTGTGAAGAACTGCCTGGGAATTCTGGATTCAGCGAGGTTACATTCCGTTCCAGTTCCAAAATGGCCCAAAACTCATTCACAGAGTTTGTTCACAGAAGAAGCCCGAGGATTCTTCCGGGATTTTGGGATTTAAACAATTGAAAAGAGAGGGATTACAGAATTTCTTGTCGGGGCCGGAGGAAAAACTTTCCACAGCCTCTGTGGAAAACTTTCTTGAGCCCATTCAGGCGCTCCGTTGCCGCCGGAAACCAGGAAATCCTCCCCGCGACAAAGAAGGGAAAATCATTTGCCTAAACCCTTGCAGGTCCCCCATATATCCCCTTCGAATCTCATGCGGGATCCTGGTGGAATTTTCCGATGGCGCCGACACAAAAAGAAATTCTTCGACGCACGGCCACTGCCCTCGAGGCGTCGCTCCGGCGCTATCCGTCCAACGAGAAGATTCTCCATCAGCTTGCGCTGGCTTATGCCCAGCTCGGCCGCTTCGACAGCAAAGCCCTATCGATCTACGATCATGCCTCCTCGCTGTTCCCCAGCGATCTCAAGGTCCAGCAGGCTGTCTCCATCGGCTACCTGGTCAGCCAAAGCACGGAAATCCTCGCCAACATTGAGCATTTCGAGCAACTCGACGAAAAGAGCCTGGCCCGCAGTATCGACCGGCTTCAGTCGCTGACCACGGAATATCCGGATTCGCCCTATGTTCACCGGGCGCTGGCGGACTTGCAGCTTATCCGGGGCGAGGAACGGGAATCCATCCAGCATTACCGGTGTTCCATGGCACTGGGCCTCACCGAGCTGGAACCGCTTTGCCATCACTACGAATCGGTGGCAAAGTTTCGCCGCCTGTCAGGCTATGTCGGCGTCTTCTTCGCTGAATTGTATCAGCGCCTGGGCCTCATTCAAAGAGCGAACGAGATCTTCCGAGCCTACCTTTCAGAAGGAAAGCCCGAGCGCATTGTCCTCGAAAAATACATGGAGTTCCTCCAGCGGCGCATCGAGGACATGGAGGACCGCTCGGATGAGAATTACCTCAAATGCCTCCGCCAGCTGGTGCGAATTTCCCTGCTCCGGGGCAGCGTTTCCGAGGCGCTGACCTGGGCGCGGCAGCTCACGCCGGAGCAGCTCGCCTCCGACCGCCGCCTGGCAAAAGATCTCTCGCGCCGGCTCATGCACATGGAGGATTTCCGCCTCGCCTTCGAATATCTTTCCAAGATTCCCCTGGATGAAGAGGCGAAACAGATCCTCAACGAGATGACGGTGTTTTTGGAAAAACGCGGCGAACTCGATACCGCCGTTTTCATCCTTCAATTCATCAATGAAAACGACGAGTTGGCCCGAGAGTCCCGCGAGCTGATGGAAGGCCGGCCCGAGCAGAACGAACAACTGATCGAAATCGAAACGGAACTCCAGATGGCGGAGCTTCACTGGAAAAACCGCCGCTGGGACCAGTCCTTCGAGCGTTATCTGCGCGTTTTGGAACTCGGCTTTGAGGATTACCGAAGCCTGGTCGAGCCCATCGATTTGCTGATCACGCGGCTTCACGAGATCAACACAAAGCAGCTCAGTTTCCTGGCGAACTTCTTCGCGGAAAAACGGGACTGGCGGCGCACGCTGACTTACGCCCAAATGGCTCTCAAGGTGGATTCCGGCCTGGCAGACATGAGCCAGCGCCTGATTCAGGCCTGCGAGCGGCTTCTGCTGGAAAATCCCGACGACTATGATGTCCGGCTGATCCATGGAGACGAGCAACTCCACCAGGGCAACATCGAGCGCGCCATGCAGGATTACCGCCGCTGTGCCGAGGCGCCGGAATACAAGATGAAGGCGAATCGCCGTCTTGCCGTCGCCAATTACAAGGCCGGCGATTACACGGGGGCGCTTTCCCGTTACCGGGATCTCCCCGTGCTCGAGCCGGAAGACCTCGAGCAGCTCTACGATCTCTGCGTCGCCTTTTCCTACGACTCGCAATACAAGGAAGCGTTCGACGCAGCGAAGCTGATCCAGGAATACGACGAGAATTTCCGCGACATCTCGGCCAAAGTCGCCGAATACGAAGAGAAGATGCACGAAAACAATGTTGGTTTCGTGATCGATCCCAAGATGCGCGAACTCATTGGCGACCATAGCATCGGGCGCTATAAATATATCGACAAGATCGGTTCCGGCGGCATGGGCGTTGTCCACAGGGTTCTTGATCTGAAAACGGATCAAGAGGTGGCGATGAAGATTCTGCGCGAGGGCCTCAGCTCCAGCGGCAAGGCCATCGACCGGTTCTTCCGCGAAGCGCGCATCGCGGCGACCCTCCACCATCAGAACATCGTGAATATCCTCGACTATAATATCTCCAACAACTTCGGCCAGTCGTATATCGCCATGGAATACGTGGATGGCTTCTCGTTGAGGGATATCATCGAGCAGAAATTTTCCGAAACCGTGGACATTACCATGGGCGACGTGCTCCAGACGCTGGACTGGACCAGCCAGCTTTCCGACGCGCTCGATGCGACTCACCAGAAAGGCATTATCCACCGCGATATCAAGCCGGACAACATCCTGATTTCCAGCTCTCAAAAAGTGAAAATCACGGACTTCGGTATCGTGCATATCGAGGAGGCGACCTTTACGCCGACCGGCGCTTTGATCGGAACGCCGCGCTATATGAGCCCTGAGCAGGTCCACGGCGGCCGCATCGATTCGCGCTCTGATATATACGCCGTAGGCATCATTCTCTACGAGTCACTGATTGGCTCTCCCCCTTTCATCTCCGGAGATATTTCCTACCAGCAAGTCAATGTCCAGCCCACTGCGCCGCGGGACATCTGCCCCGCCATCCCCGAGGTGGTGAACAAGATCATCATGAAATGCCTGGAGAAGGCGCCTGGCGAACGCTATCAATCGGCGCTGGAGATCAAGCAGGTGATCGATGAAACATATATACGCCTCGGCGGGGATCCCCAGCGCCGGCGTCCCGAAAAGCCGTCGGCGCCCGCGGCACTGCAAGAACAAGCGCCATCAAAGCCGGCGAAACCCGCCGCCCCCACCCGGGCCAAAAAAACCGGCCTTGATCAGGATGAAATCGAAACACCTTTCTCCTTTAACCGCGAGGCCCCGGCCCGGGAAACCGTCGAGGTGGAACCCCGGCGGGATCCTGGGCCGAGCAAGGAAAACCTCGATTCCGATCTCGATCTGAACTGATGGCATCCCAATCAAATGGAAACCTTCTCGCCGAGCGAGTGATTCGGGAATTGCCCGCCTCCTGGGTTCTTTCTCTTTTCCTCTTGCTCGTGCTACTGGCTTTCGGGCGGGCACTCTGGAATGACTACGCTTATGATTCCACATTACTGATCGGGCGGCTTGCCGAAGAAAACGCCTCCGCCTCGATCCTTTTTGATACGGAAGCCTATGGCACCCGTTCCGGTGTGATGTCCTACCGGCCACTCACCACGCTGACGCATATCCTCTACGATTCGAAGCTGGCCGGTGCTTCCCCTTTCTGGTCGCATCTCTTGAATCTTCTCATCCATGCCGCCAACGGGTGGCTGCTTTTCCTTCTGCTGGCGCGTCTTCTCAATGGTGAAAAAGCAAGGACAGCGGCTCTTTTTGCTTCCGCGGTTTTCCTGGTGCACCCTCTTGTGTCCGAAGCTGTTCTCTGTGCGGGATTCCGCTTCGACTTGCTTGCACTTTTCTTCTCCCTCCTTGCCCTGCTCATGGCGGAATCGCTCTCTGTGAATACCACTGGAGGCCCCTTGCGTATAGCAATCTATGCATCCGCGATGGGGCTTTTCTTTTTCCTCGGGCTCCTGGCGAAAGAAATCGCGGTAATCGTTCTGCCCCTGGCGCCGATTCTGATCTGGAAAACGGACGGGGGGCTGGCAAAACCGGCGCTCTCCGGAGTCCTCCTTCTGCTCCTTTTTGCCGGTTTTTACTTGATTTGGAAGCAATTCCGCTTCGCGGATTATCCGACGGTTTTTTGGGGGGGAGAAGGGCGCCTTTTCGGAATGGCCAATTTCCTGGCCAGCTCGGTGGAGGTCTATCTCTGGAAGCTCGCCTGGCCCTGGCCGCTCCGGGTCGATTATGCTTTCGAGCCCCTGGCGGGATGGGGGCACATGCGTCTATACAAATCCCTGGGGGTTCTCCTGCTGCTTGGCGGGGGGGTTGCCTGGCTTTCGCTCCGCGAATGGGTCGTGGCTTTCGGTGCGCTTTGGGTGCTGCTGGCATTCGCCCCCGTTTCCCAGATTGTTCCCATCCCCGATCCCGTGGCCGAGCGTTTCGCCTACGTGCCCATGGCGGGCGCGGCGATCATCCTGGCCGGGGGCCTGGCGCGGCTTTTTTCCGCGCGGCGTGAAACGGCCGGGCCCATCGCCGCCCTTTTTATTTGTGTTCTCCTTGTCTATACAGGATTGTCGCACTGGAGGTCGTGGAACTGGAGGAACGATGTGGCGCTCAATATCGCAAACTGGGAACAGGCGGATGATCAGCGGCCCGTTGCCCGGCGTTCGCTCGGCGCCCTGTATATCGAGCGCGCGAAGGAGCAGTTTTCCAGCGGCCGCCCCGGTCGCGCGTCACAGTCTCTCTTGCGTGCCGGGCGCAATCTTCGAGAGTTGCTGGAGATCCGCCGGGAAGACTCGGAAGGATGGCGCCTCCTGGCCGTGGTCCACCTTGCCTCCGGCGACAAGGAGGAGGCGCGGAAAGCCGCCCGCCGTGCGCTGGAACTCGCGCCCGACGACCCGATGGTCGCAAATCTGGCAGGCCGGCTGAACGTCACCGCACAAGGGGCTCCGTAAAAAAGGATCTTTTTCTTCATCGCAAGGCTTGACAACAAGCCGCCTGACCGCAAAAGGCAGTAAGACATCGGTACGAACGACCAGCCGACGATGAGGTCTTCCGAATGGAGTGAAAGGCTTCTCCGCATCAGAAGTGCGAGGATCTATTGGGATGTCGCTTTCTATTCGTGTGTATGGTACCATTGATCAGCTCCCGTCCATCGATGAGTTGATGGAACTGCTTGAGGAAAACGAATTCGAAGTCGCCATGGAAACGGACGACGAGGATGGGGATGATTGGGAGGAATTGCACGTGTTCGAGTCCTCTCTCGACCGGCCCGTCAGTGTGCTTCGCATTCTGGAACCCCCGGTGATGACGAGCGAAGCGGAAGGGCTGCTCAAAGAACTCACCACGCAAAACGGCTCGGAGGAAAGCCACGTTCTGGTCGAAACGCTCCAGAATTGTGTGAATATGTTCGGGATTGAACTCAGCGAGGAGATGGCAGAGGATGACACCGCGCTGCTCCTCAGCTCGCTGCTGGCCCAAATCTTCGCCCTCAAGACCGATGGCATTTACTGCGTCGACAACGAGGGATTCTTCGACGATTCGGGAGAATTGGTGTTCGAACTGGCGGCTGATGAGTAAGCGCCCGATCCTCCCGCTCCAGCAGGTTGCCGCCGATGCCCTTTCTTTCCGCTGAACCAGCCGTTCGCCTCGTGAAAGCCTTTTCCACTCCCTATCGCAACGTCGTCGCTACGGCGCGCACCTGCTATAGCAGCAGGGGAATCATCGAGGACGACGAAGTCGGCGAACGCGAGAAATTCAGCCCCCTGGCCAAATCCATCTACGAAGCCGGCCATCACACCACATTCCAGCACGCTCACTTTCAGTTTGCCCTCGAGAATGTCTCGCGGCTTTTCATCTGGTCTTTTCTCCACTCGCACCCCTTCTACAACAGCGAGCAGGTCAGCCAGCGCTTTGTCACCGTCAAGCCGGACACAGTGACAGTGCCCGAAATGCCGGAGGATCAACACGCCATTTACCGCGAAACGGTGGAGCTGGCTTTCGAAGCATACCAGCGCCTTTGCGAAATGCTCGACGCTCCGGCGCGCTCGGAATTCTACAAGCGTTTCAACTACTCCCAGCGCATGGAGAAAAAGCACAACCGCGCGATCAAAAAAAAGGCCCAGGAGGCCGCCCGCTATGTGCTTCCCCTCGCCACCCAGGCGTATCTCTATCACACCGTCAGCGGCATTACCCTGCTGCGCTACTACCGCATGTGCCAGAGCCCCGACACACCCGCGGAGCAGCGCCACGTGGCGGAAAAACTGATTCAGGCGCTGCTGGATTTTGATCCGAATTACGAGGTCACGCTGCAGCAGCCGCTGGAGGAAGACGTCTTTCCCGAAACGCGGCTGCTGGCGGAACAGAACCCGGGCCATGCCCAAGCCTTTCGCCGGGAATTCGACGGGGAGTTGGGCGGCTTGACGAGCCGCCTCTGTGGCTGGACCCCCAACGCCGAGCGCCTGGTCGCCGATGCCGTGCGCGAAGTCATGGGGCTGCCCCGGGCCGCCATGTCCGATGAAGAGGCGCTCTCTCTCGCCCTGCATCCCAAGAAGAATCCGCTGCTGGGCGAGTCCATGAACTTGACCACGCACCACAAAATCAGCCGGGCGATGCACCACGCGCATTTCACATTCAAAAAACGCCTCAGCCATGCCGCCGACAGCCAGGACCAGCGCCACCGCATGACCCCCGGCAGCCGGCCGATCATCTCGGCCCAGTCCGGAGGTGATCCGGACTACATCACCCCCGCCCTCATCGAAATCGACGAGGAGGCCAGGGCCTTCTACGACGAAACCATGGTCCGCATCTGGGAACGCCGCGAAGCCATGCGCCGCGCCGGCGCCAGCGAGGAAACCCTGGCCTATCTCCTTCCCAACGCCGTCAGTGTCCGCCTGACGGAAAGCTCGGATCTGCTCAACCTGCGCCACAAACACGAGATGCGGCTTTGCTACAACGCGCAGGAAGAAATCTGGAAAGCCTCCGTGGAGGAAGCGCGCCAGATTCGCGAGGTGCTGCCTCTCATCGGCAACTACCTGCTGCCGCCCTGCGGCATACGCGACCTGGCGCGGCAGAAACCCATCTGCCCGGAAGGCGCGCGCTACTGCGGCATTCGTGTCTGGAAACTCGATCTTGAGGACTACGAGCGCGTGATTTAGCGGACTCCCCTCGCTCTCCCCGTGATTTTTTCACTTCCCCGGCTCTTGGCATTGCATCAGCTTAGAGGGGCGTTGGCGCGTTGCGCGAATCCCTCAAATTCCGGGGTCCTCTTTTTTCATGAAAATCGGCATTCTTTGTTCCCCAACCTATGGCGGTTCCGGCGTTGTGGCGACGGAGCTGGGCCGCTTTCTCGCCCGCCGCGGCCACGAGGTCCATTTCATTTCCACCGCCATGCCCTTTCGCCTGGATAGCTCGCCGGATGAGCGGATTTTCTATCACGAGGTCCAGTCCATCAGCTATCCCGTGCTGCCGGGCGAGCTGTATGGCATTTCCATCGCCAGCCGCGCCGTCCAGGTGGCCGAGGATTACGGGCTCGATATCATCCATGCCCACTACGCCATTCCCCACGCCATCAGCGCCTGGCTCGCCCGCGAGGTGATGAAAGACCACCCGTTGAAATTTAAGGTCATCACGACGCTCCACGGCACGGACATCACCCTGGTGGGGCGCGCGCCGTCCTTCTATCCCGTGGTGCGCTTTGCCATCGAAAATTCCGATGCCGTGACCACCGTGTCGAACTGGCTGAAAGAGGAAACGATTCGCGAATTCAAAATCACCACGCCGATCGAGGTGATCCCCAACTTTGTCGACGAGGACAAATTTCGCCGCGGCATCATCCCCTGCCGCCGGTCGCACTATGCGCCCAACGAGGAGAAGATCCTCATGCATATCTCGAACTTCCGGCCGGTGAAGCGCGTCGGCGACGTGGTGAAGGTGTTCGCCCGGGTGCGCGAGAAAATGCCGGCCAAGCTGCTCGTGATCGGCGATGGCCCGGAGCGCGACCTGGCCGGCCACATGGCCCGCGAGCGCGGCGTCATGCAGGATTGCCATTTCCTCGGCAAGCAGGAGCACATCGAGGAATTCCTGAGCTGCTCGGACCTGATGTTGTTCCCGAGCGAATACGAGAGCTTCGGGCTGGCCGCACTGGAGGCGATGGCCTCGGAAAACGTCGTGATCGCCAGCCGGGGCGGCAACCTGCCCGAGCTGATCACCCACGGCGAGGATGGATTTGTGGCCGATATCGGCGATGTGGAAGCCATGGCGGACATCGCCGTGGATATCCTCCAGGATGACGACCGCCGCCTGGCGATGGGCAAGCGCGCCCGCAAGAACGCCATCGAGCGCTTTCACCCGGAAACCATCGTGCCGCAATACGAACGGCTCTACGAGCAGGTGATGGAGAAGTAAGAGTTCATCCTCATCCCCATCATCTTAATCGAAGGGAAGAGCAAGTGTCATCTGAATCGTGCCACGGATTTCACGGAAAGATACGGACTCTGCTGCTCCTCCTTTTTTCGTCCTCTTCCTCGTCATCGTTATCGTCCTCGCACTTCATCTCTACACGCCTTGTTCAATGAAGGTCAAGGACGGCCACGGTAAGTTACGGCCCCGGCGCGGAGGGTCTTGAGCGGTTCGAGCCGCGCCGCCGGGCCGGCTTCTTCCGGGAGCTTTTCCCCCGGCCGCCGGAAGGCTTGCGCTCGCCAAAGGCAATCTCGATCACCTGGAGCAAATCGGTGACGGGGATGAAGTCGATTTTCTGAACCAGCTCCTGGGGCAGCTCGCTCAGCTCGACCATGTTCTCTTCCGGCAGGATGATTTCCCGCAGGCCGTGGCGATAGGCGGCCAGTGCTTTTTCCTTCAGGCCGCCCACCTGGAGCACCTTGCCGCGCAGCGTCATCTCGCCGGTCATGCCGACGTCCTGGCGCACCGCTTTGCCCGAAAGGGCGGAGGCCAGCGCTGCGGCGAGCGTGATCCCCGCCGACGGGCCATCCTTTGGAATGGCTCCTTCCGGCAAGTGGATGTGGATGTCGCGATTTCCATGAAAGTCCGGATCGATCCCGAGCTTGTCAGCATGAGAGCGTATATACGAGAGAGCCGTCTGGGCGCTTTCCTTCATCACGTCGCCCAGCTTGCCCGTCAGCGTCAGGTTTCCCTTGCCGGGCATGACGCGTGCCTCCACGTGGAGCAGCGCGCCGCCCACTTCCGTCCAGGCCAGGCCGATGGCGTTGCCGATCTCCTGCTTGCGCGAGAAGGCCTGGTCGCGCACGGGTTCCGGCCCGAGATATTCCCGCACCTTTTCCGGCGTGATTTTCTGGCGGCCGATCTCTTTCTTTTCTTCCTGGGCCTCCACGGCCGCCATCGCCGTCTTGCGGCAAAGCGATTGAATTTCCCGCTCGAGGTTGCGCACGCCCGACTCCCGTGTATAGCCACGGATGAGAAGCATCAGGGCGGCTTTGTGGATCGACATGTCCTTCATGCGCAATCCGGCGCCCTTGATCGCCTTGGGAATCAGATAGCGCTTCGCAATCTCGGCCTTTTCCAGGTCTGTATAGCCCGATATACGGATGATTTCCATGCGGTCCTGCATGGCCAGGGGAATGCCGTTGGTCGTGTTCGCCGTGGTGATAAACATCACCTGCGACAGATCGTATTCCACTTCCATGTAGTGGTCGCCGAAATTCCTGTTCTGCTCGGGGTCGAGAACCTCCAGCAGCGCCGCCGCCGGATCGCCGCGGAAATCGCTCGACATCTTGTCGATTTCATCCAGCAGGAAAACGGGGTTCACCGTGGCGGCTTTCTTCATGGACTGGATAATCTTGCCCGGCAGGGCGCCGATATACGTCCGCCGGTGGCCGCGGATTTCCGCTTCGTCGCGCACGCCGCCCAGGGAAATCCGGACAAACTGGCGCCCGACACAGCGCGCAATGCTCCGCGCCAGCGACGTCTTGCCCACCCCCGGCGGCCCGACGAAACAGAGGATCGGCCCCTTGGCCCCGCCGGCGAGCTTCACCACCGCCAGGTATTCCACGATGCGCTCCTTCACCTTTTGCAGCGCGTAGTGGTCTTCGTCGAGGATGCGCCGTGCCGCCTTCAGATCGATCCGATCGTCGGTGCGATGGCTCCAGGGCACGTCGATCAGCCACTCCAGATACGTCCGCACCACCGTCGCCTCGGGAGAGTGCGGCGCCATGCGCGACAATCGGCCCAGCTCTTTCTCCGCCTTTTCCCGTGCTTCCCTGGGCATTCCGGCTTTTTCAATTTCCCGCTTCAACTCGTCGAATTCCTGGTGCTCTTCGCTGATGATGCCCAGCTCGCGCTCGATCACTTTAAGCTGCTCATTCAGGAAATACTCGCGCTGGGATTGGCCGATCTGCGTTTTCACCTGAGAAGTGATCTGGTCCTCCAGGTCGAGTATCTGGTTTTCCTTTTCCAGGTTTGCGTTCAGCACCATGAACTTTTCTTCGAGGGAGGGCGCCTCCAGGATCTTCTGCTTCTCCTCCATGCGGATGCCCGAGTAATTCGCCACGCCGTAGATCACCCCAAGCGGATCATCCAGATTCGTGATCGAGAGATAGAGGTCCTCGGGCACCTGGTCGGAGAACTTCGCGTATGTCTCGAAGAGCGACAGCGTCGTGCGCATATACGCTGCCCCCGTTTCCGTTTCCAGCGGGCTCACCTCAAGGCGCACCAGCAGCGCCTGCAACGCGCTGCCGTCCTCCATCGTCTCAATGGAACGCGCGATGTAAATCCCCTCGGCCAGGATTTTCGCCGATCCGTCGGGCAGCCGCAGCACCTGGAGAATTTCCGCCACGCAGCCCACGTCGAACAGGTCGTCGCTCGCGGGCGTGTCCACCTCCTGGTTTTTCTGGGCGGTGACAAAGATGCGTTTGTCCGCGCGCAGGGCGTTTTCCACGGCGGCCATGTCTTCCGGCCGGACGACAAAGAGCGGCTGGATCGTGCTGGGGAAAATCACCGTTTCCTTCAGGGGCAAAACGGGCAAAATGGCGGATTCAAAAGGTTCCATGGCGCAGGCGGGACCGTCCTTGCTCGGTGAAACTGGCCCGGGGAAACCGGGTTCGTGGAGGCTTTCACCGCGCGCTCTACCCCGTCCAGAAAAAAGCCCGAGGGGGTTG
>CAYFUR010000054.1:0-24974 GCA_964346275.1 uncultured Candidatus Sumerlaeota bacterium | reverse complement strand
CTGCGGGTGGATTTTCGCGGCGAAGGCGGCGTCAACCATGCCGTGGACGGCGTCTCCTTCTCCGTCGAGCCCGGCCGCATCCTCGGCATCGTGGGCGAGTCCGGCTGTGGCAAGAGCGTCTCCGCCATGTCGGTGCTGCGCCTTGTGCCCGATCCGCCGGGGCACATCGCCGGAGGCGAGATCCTCTGGAAAGAGCGGGATTTACTGAAGCTTCCTCTCCGCGAAATGCAGGATGTGCGCGGCCGGCAGATCGCCATGATCTTTCAGGATCCCATGGCGTCGCTGAACCCCGTCTTTACCATCCGGCGCATTCTCGCCGAGGTGCTGGAAAAACGATTCGGCCTGAAAGGTCCCCGGGCCGAAGAGCGCATGGTGCAAGCGATGAACGAAGTCGGCATCCCCGATCCTCGCTCGCGTTTGTCCAACTACCCCCACGAACTCAGCGGCGGCATGAAGCAACGTGTCATGATCGCTTTGGCGCTGATGCTCGAGCCGGATTTGCTCATTGCGGATGAGCCCACCACGGCTCTCGACGTGACGATTCAAAAGCAGATTCTCTTTCTCATGAAAGACCTGCAGCAACGCACCGGCATGGCGATTATCCTCATTACACACGACATCGGAGTGATCGCGGAGACCTGCGATGATGTTGCGGTGATGTATGCGGGGCGCGTGGTGGAGAGCTGCGATGTCTATACGCTCTTCGAAAAGCCGCGCCATCCTTATACCAGGGGCCTGCTGGAAAGCGTTCCCCGGCGGGGCAAGACCAAGGACGAGCCGCTTCCCACCATCGAGGGCACGGTTCCCTCGCTTTTCAAACGCCACGAAGGATGCCGCTTTGCTCCGCGCTGTTTCCGCGCGGGGGAGGAATGCCGCGAGCAGGAGCCTGAACTGCGCGAAATCGCCGACGGCCACTGGGTGGAATGCCATTTCCCACTGGAGGAGGGCGCCACTTCGTGAGCGACACGCAAAACAACGGCGCGATTCTCCAGGTCGAGGGGTTGAAGAAGTATTTTCCCGTGCGCGGCGGGCTGTTTGGTGGAGTCCAGGCGCGGGTGCAGGCCGTCGAGGATGTCAGCTTCACCCTCCATCGGGGAGAAACGCTCGGCCTGGTGGGCGAATCGGGCTGCGGCAAGTCGACGCTCGGCCGCACGATCATGATGCTCGAAGAGCCGACCGCCGGCCACGTCCGGTTCGAGGGCATCGACCTCTCCCAGGCCAGCCGGCGCGAGCAATTCCTCATGCGGCGCGATATGCAGATGATTTTCCAGGACCCTTACTCGTCGCTCAATCCCCGCATGACCATCGGCGAGATCGTGCGCGAGCCGCTGACAATCCACCGCATCGGCGCCAAGGCCGAGCGCGAGGAAAAAACCTCGCTGCTTCTGGAGCAGGTTGGCCTCCAGCGCGAAATGATGGAGCGCTATCCCCATGAGTTTTCCGGGGGGCAGCGCCAGCGGGCCGGAATCGCCCGCGCCCTGGCCCTGGAACCGAAAATCATCATCGCCGATGAACCCGTTTCCGCGCTCGACGTGTCCGTCCAGGCGCAGGTGATCAACCTCATGGTCGAGCTGCAGAAATCCCTCGGGCTCACGTATATCTTTATATCTCACGACCTTTCCGTCGTGGAGTACATCAGCGACCGCATCGCGATCATGTATCTCGGAAGGATTGTCGAGATCGGCCGGAAGGAAAGTCTCTTCAATAAACCGGCCCATCCCTATACGCGGGCGCTGCTCGAATCGATTCCGATTCCCGACCCTCGGGGCCGGCGCGAATACCTGCCCGTGAAGGGAGAGACGCCGAGCCCGGTCAATCCTCCCGCGGGCTGTCCCTTCCATCCGCGGTGCCCCTTTGCCATCCCGGAATGCCGCCAGGCCGTGCCGCCGCTGGTCCGCCCCAGGGAATCGGACGATCCCGATCACCTGGGCGCCTGTATCCGCCAGGATGAGATTTGACAATTCTTAGCCTTGCTCTGAGCGCTTCTCCTGCTAACGTGGCCGCCGCCAGAGTGATGACCCCCAGTTTCCAGGATGAACGACGTTCATGGGCGCACCGACCAACGAAGCGAACGACGAAAAACAAGAGCGCGGGCTCGACTTTATCCGCCAGATCGTGGCCGAGGACAATGCCTCGGGCAAGTGGGACGGCCGCGTTTGCACGCGTTTCCCCCCCGAGCCCAACGGCTATCTCCACATCGGCCACGCCAAGTCCATCACCCTGAATTTCGGGGTCGCGGCCGAGAACAACGGCGAATGCCACCTGCGCTTCGACGACACGAATCCCATCAAGGAAGAAATGGAATACGTCGAGTCGATTAAGGAAGACGTGCGGTGGCTCGGCTGGGACTGGGGCGAGCACGAATACTTCGCGTCGGATTATTTTGAACAACTTTATGAATTCGCCATCCAGCTCATCAAGGCGGGCAAGGCTTACGTCTGCGACCTGAGCATGGAGGAAATCCGCTCGATGCGGGGGACACTCACCGAGCCGGGCAAGGAGTCGCCCTATCGCGATCGTTCCATCGAGGAGAACCTCGATCTATTCCAGCGCATGCGCCAGGGCGAATTCGGCAACGGCGAAAAAGTCCTGCGCGCGCGCATCGACATGGCGGCGCCGAACATCAACCTGCGCGATCCGGTGATGTATCGCATCCTCCATGCGCCGCATCACCGCACGGGCGATGCGTGGCCGATTTATCCGATGTATGATTACGCCCACTGCACGTCTGACTCCATCGAGCGCATCACCCATTCGCTCTGCACGCTGGAATTTGAAGACCACCGGCCGCTCTACGACTGGTTTCTCGAACAGCTCGACATATATCATTCCCAGCAAATCGAATTCGCGCGCATGAACCTGAGCTATACAGTGCTCAGCAAGCGCAAGCTCCTGGAACTCGTCAAAGGCAACTACGTCGACGGGTGGGACGATCCCCGCATGCCCACGATCCAGGGATTCCGCCGGCGCGGCTATACGCCAGAGGCCATCCGCGCCTTCTGTCATCGCATTGGCATTTCCAAGCGCGGCACGGCGGTGGAAATGTCGCTGCTGGAGCATTGCCTGCGGGAAGATTTGAACAAGCGGGCCCCGCGCTACATGGCGGTGCTCAAACCGCTGCGCGTCGTCATCGAGAATTATCCCGAAGGCGAAAGCGAAGAACTGGAAGCGGTCAATAACCCGGAAGACCCCTCGGAAGGCACCCGACAGGTGCCCTTCTCCCGTGTTCTGTATATCGAGCGGACGGACTTCATGGAAG
This sequence comes from uncultured Candidatus Sumerlaeota bacterium, assembly GCA_964346275.1. Taxonomy (GTDB): domain Bacteria; phylum Sumerlaeota; class Sumerlaeia; order SLMS01; family SLMS01; genus CAYFUR01. The sequence goes on along the minus strand of CAYFUR010000054.1, from coordinate 21,715 downwards.
ATCCGCCGAAAAAGTTTTTCCGCCTGGCGCCGGGCCGGGAAGTGCGGCTGCGCTACGCCTACTTCCTCACCTGTCGGGATGTGGTGAAGGATGAAAAGGGCGAGATTACCGAGCTGCGCTGCACCTACGACCCGGAAACCAAGGGGGGCAACGCGCCTGATGGACGAAAAGTGAAGGCGACGATCCACTGGGTTTCCGCCGAACACGCCCGGGGCGTGGAAGTCCGCCTCTATGAAAACCTCTTCACGGAAGAAAATCCCGGGAACGTCGAAGAGGGGAAAGATTGGAAGGATAGCCTGAATCCGCACTCCCTGGAGACGATTTCGGCAGCGAAGGCGGAACCCGCCCTGGCGGAGCTGGGACCGGAAACCCATGTTCAGTTCGAGCGCATTGGCTATTTTGTGACCGACCGGCGCGATTACACGGCGGAGAATCCGGTTTTTAACCGCGCGGTGACACTGCGCGACACCTGGGCCAAGGTCCAGAAGAAACAAAAATCCTGATATCCGGAAAGAGATGACTCCATGCCGAACGAAGTCCGAGTGCGATTCGCTCCCTCGCCCACCGGCTTTCTCCATGTCGGAGGAGCGCGGACGGCGCTGTTCAATTGGCTCTGGGCGCGGAAAAACGACGGCAAGTTCATCCTTCGCATCGAAGACACCGACCTCGAACGATCGACGGAAGAATCCACGGCCCAGATTCTGGACTCGCTCAAATGGCTTGGGCTCCAATGGGACGAGGGGCCGTATTACCAGCGAGAGCGCATCGCGGTTTACCTGGAGCAGCTCGAGCGCCTGCGCAAGGACGCATGCATATACCCAGCCTTTGAATCGAAAGAAGAGCTGGAAGAAATGCGCGAACGGGCCCAGAAGGAAGGCCGCACGCGCGTTTATGACCGCCGCTCGCTGGACATCGAACCGGAAGAAGTGGCCCGGCGCATGGAAACGGGGGATCCATACGTCTGGCGCTTCCGCGTTCCCGACGAGGGGTATACCGAAGTGCCGGAAACACTTCTCGGCGGCGCGGACACCCGGTTCAAGAACGCAGAGATCGACGACTTTATCATCACCCGTCCGGGGACCATGGAAACGCCCGGCATCCCGCTCTACAACTTTGCCTGCGCAATCGATGATGCGCTCATGGGCATCACTCATGTCATCCGGGGCGCCGACCATCTGGCCAATACCGCCAAGCAGGTGCTGCTCATGAAGGCCCTGGGGTTCGAGCCGCCCGTCTATACACATTTGCCCCTCATCATGAAGGACAAGAAGAAGATGAGCAAGCGCGACGAGGAGGCCGACCCCCGCTTTCCTGTCAGCGTGTCCGCCCGCCGCGAGCTTGGCTACCTGAAGCAGGCCACGGTCAACTTCCTGGCGCTCCTGGGCTGGAGCTTTCCCGGCGACAAAGAGCTGTTCACGGTGCAGGAGCTGATCGCCGCCTTCGATCTCGACCGCCTGCAAAAGGCCAATGCCAACTTCGACGAGGATAAGTATCTCTTCCAGAATGGATGGTATATACGCAATCTGCCTCTCGAGGGCCTCACGGAAAAAGTGATTCCCTTTCTCGAAAAAGCGGGCCTGCCGCTGGCCATGGAGGACCCGGCACGCCTGAGCGTCCTCATCGATATGGTCCGCGAGCGCTGCAAACTTCTCTCTGACTTCCCCGGTGCCCTGTCCTATTTCGACAAAGCGCCGGACTCCTACGAAGCCAAGGGCGTGAAGAAGATCTTCCAGAAGGAAGGCGTCGCGGAAACCCTCATGGGGGCCGCCGCCGTGCTCGATGGCGCCGCGCCTTTTACCAAGGATGGCCTCGAAGGCCCCTTACGCCAATACGCCGAGGAAAAAGGGCTCGGCTTTGGCAAAATCGCCCAGCCGATCCGCCTCGCGGTTTGCGGCCGCACAGCCAGCCCCGGCCTTTTTGATGTGCTCGAACAACTTGGCAAAGAAGAAAGCGTGGCCCGCATTCAAAAAGCCGCGGCCCTCATTGCCGAAGGCAACATCCCCGAACACTGATTCACGAAATCCCGTTGCGGGTTGAAAGCATCTGGGGCACATCTGGAGGAAATCCAGGTGTGTCTTCTCTTATATATGCAATCCTCGCGCTGTTTCTTCCTTTTCGTATTCGCCATGTGCGCCCTTGTCTTCAGCGCCCCGGGCCAGGACTTGGACTTCGGGCCGCCGCCTTCCCTGCCCACGAACGAAGCGAACCCCGATGGAGCCGATATCCAGGGCCTGGTCATCGAGTCGGACAGCGGCGAGCCCGCGACAGGCATTACTGTTTTGCTCGAAGTTTACGACATGCGGATCCGCCGCGAAGTCGGCATGGAGCGGACGGAAACGGACCTCCAGGGGCGGTTTTCCTTCAACCTGACGGAATACGCGGAGATTCCGCGCTTCGGACTGGAATTCATGACGCTCTCGCCGCGATACCAGCAAGCCTCGCGGATTTCCACGATCAACCGCGAAGAACTGCCCCTTGCCATGAAGCTGGAAGTCTATCCCGGCGTGGCGGCCAGGGGAATCCTGCGCGACCCCGCAGGGAATCCCGTCGAGGGCGCGGAAATCTATGGGCCCATGAGCCAGGCAACGACCACCAATGAGGAGGGGCGGTTTGAAATCTTCGGCCTCCCTCCGGGAAGATACGTTACCTTCGCCGTGGAGAAGGACGGTTACAGCCGCCTCGAGAAATCTCTTTCGATGCCGGCGGAAGATGCCCTGGAAGGCCTGGAATGGGAGCTTCAGCCCTCGGCCCCTCTCCGCGGCCAGGTGAAAGACACCCAGGGAAACCCCGTCACCGGCGGAACGGCCTATCTCCAGGTCGGACCGAATCGTTATCTTCAGCAGCGCCTCGACGACGAAGGACGTTTCGTACTCGAAGGGGCGCCAGTCGATGTGGATGGCATGGCCTTCACGCTGCTTCTGGACGAATATTCGAAAATCGAACGGCCGGTGACGGCCCGGGAAGAGGAAACGCGCGAGATGATCCTCCGCCCCTCCAGGCGCCTTGCCCTCGCGGGGCAGATTACCGGCCCCGACGGCAAACCGGCCGCTGGAGTGGAGGTGTTCCTGGGTGATGGGGTTGACGATCCCCTTCTGCGATTTGCAACCGACGCACAGGGGCGCTGGGAGGCCACACCACTTATTCCCGCGCGCGATTACGTGGTCAGTGTGATCCCTTCCGTGCCCGAGGGCCGGCGCGCCATGGGCGAATTGCAGTTTCTGGGCAAGAATGAGGAGGGCCAATTGATCGCCGAAGTGCGGCCCTGGCCCGGAGGGTATGAGTCCGACTTTGTTGTTCAGCGCGATGGAAACGAGGTCACAATGACTCGGCGAGACTCGGGGATCGGCGCTCTTCCCGGAGCGATCGTTTACGAAGGCACCTTCGAACCGGAAAAGGGGGAGATTACGGGGACGCTGACCGTGGAGGCCACGGGCGCCGAGGGGGAATTCACCGCGCGGGCCTACGGACTCGGCAACAAATTGGTGGGCGTCTGGGACCTCCGCGAAAGCCTCGGCGAGGGAGAGCACTACCTCGGTCCCGCTCAGAAGCGAGTCGATGGTGCGCCCTTTCCAGGAACGCAGATCGTCGATTTTGTCCTTCCCGAGCCGATGACGCTCAGTGGGCGGGTTCTGGATTCCCAGGGCGTTCCCATTTCCGAAGGCGAAGTCGTGGCGGACAACTGGAATCAGACCGACGTGCTGACGCGGCGGACTCCGATCAACGCGGGCGGCGAATTCGAGCTGGAAGGCCTGCCGGATGGCGTGTTCCACGTCTACGCGGTCGGACCTGAAGGGGGGAGGATCACCAATCCAATCTATCTCCGGGGCGGGCTGGAAGGGATCACGATCCAGCAAACAAAAGAACGCCAGGACCCATTGGAAACCATCGAATAATCGAAACACGAAAAACTTTCCGCTCTCCCGAATTGTCAGTTGCTATTGAGAAGCACACTGCCCCATGTTGAGGCTAGCGATGTAAAAGAGGGAGGCTAAATCCGCTTTTGCCAGTCCTTTCGAGAAAAAATGCCCTATCCGCAGCCCTGACTGCCGGTGTTCTCTTCGGCGGCGCGGATTCCCTTTTTTCTCAGACGCCCCTCTCACTCGCCCCCTCATCCGCTTCCGCCCGTGTTCCACGGCTGGAATCCGGCGGGTTTCAAACCACGCTTTCCTGGCTGGAAACCGGTCCCGAGGGCGAAACGCGCGTCCGAAATCTGTTGGTGAACGACGGGCGGCTGCCGCACGGAAATGTCGAAGCGCGGATTCGTAATCTCAGTGAAAAGCCCGTAGGACAAGTCTCAGAGCTTGACGTTGCTCTCAGCCCAGGCACCAGCAATTCCGCATCGCTCTGGGTTCGCCAACAAGAGGACGGATCGGCCCTGACGATCCGTGATCGCCGCCAGGACTCCAGCGAAACCATTTTTCAGTCCGATGGATTGCTCGAACTGCCCGTTCTGGAATACGACAGCGAGGGCAAGCTCTACGCCGCCTGGTCGGAAATATCCGGCGGCCAGTCCCGCGTCTACGCCGCCACCCGCAGCGAGGATGGTGACTGGATTTCGCGGGATCTCAGCGCAACAACCCGCCCCTACGACGTGCTTCCCCAGATCTTTGCCGCCAAGCAGGGAGCCGAACTCTACTGGTTTTCCATCGACGAGGACAAGGTGCTGGCCCGCATGGCCGATTTATCCGCCAGCGGTTTCGAGGGCGATACCGTTCGTTCCCTCGGATCCGTTCCCGCCAACCGCCTTCCGATCCTCTATCAAACAGGGATCGAAGGCCAGCTTGGAGCTTTCTGGCTGGAGCAGCGCGAAACTGGCGAAGCGTATATGGATCTCGATCCCCGCGCAACCGACACAGCGACCCCGTTGCCCATCGGCGACCTGGACGCCTCGCCGGAACAACCCGCTGTCTCCGACGATCCCTATGCCTGCAAAGTCTGGATCGAATCCACACCCGAAGGCGGCCGCCAGCTGGTTGCCGAATCCCCCTTCCGCGAGGACCTGATCCGCGTTCCCGCAACCCGCACCACCCGCGAGCCGGTGATCTCTGTGAGCGATAATTACGTCCATCTCGCCTGGCTGGAAGAAAACCTCGAAGCCGGCGGCTCCCTCTTCTATCTGCGCACCCGCTGATTCTTCCCTCTCTCCTGCAACTCAAATGAAGAAAATCGAATCAACCGGCTAAGTGCGCTTGTCCCAGCCCTGCGAATCCGTAGAACGGCGGAGCTATCCTCATTGGCGGAAAGGCAGCTCGATGTCCTCGCATTATCCGAAACCTGCTCTCGATTCTCCCCTGCCAAAAGGGGGCCGGGTCTCTCTGGCTGCCCCCTGCTCGAATCTGCTTTTCTTGCGGCTGACACCCGCGACTTCTTTTCGCGACGTGGCGAGCTACGCCATATCCGCGCGGGAATGGGATGACAAAGCCCGGGAGATCGATGGTTCGGAACAAAACGGCTATACGCTCCGAACCGGCTCTCTCGATGTGCGGATCGGATTCAATCCCTTCCGGATGGTGGTGAAAAACCATGCGGGTGTGCCTCTTTTTGAAACCGCACAGGATGCCCTTCGATTCGAACAACAGGGAACGGTTCTTCGCACGATCCTGAAAAAGGAAGAAGCAGTTTACGGGCTCGGAGAGTTTGGCGAGACCTTCAACCGCAACCCGGGGCGCTATCGCTTCTGGAATACGGACGATCCGAGCCACCAGCCCTTTTCCCAATTCTATTGCCAGATTCCATTCGCCCTCTGTCATGGCGGCGGAGCCTTGATGCCCCGGGGGCTGTTTCTGGATAATCCCGGGGAAGCGATTTTCGACATCGGCTTTACGGAACAAGGGATCTGGTCGGTAGAAGCGCGCACCGGTGAGATTCAACTCTGGCTTCTTTTCCAGGAGTCACCGGCAAAAATCCTCTCGGCGTATAGCGATCTCACCGGCCGCATGGAACGCCCGCCGCTCTGGTCCCTCGGCTACCAGCAATGCCGCTGGTCCTACATGTCGGAGAGCCGCGTGCGCGAGGTGGCCCGGGAGTTCCGCGACCGACGCATTCCCTGTGACGTGATCTATTTCGACATCGATTACATGGAAGACTACCGCGTCTTTACATGGAGTAAGACCCGCTTTCCCGAGCCGGAAAAGCTGTTGTCCGACCTCACGCGCGAGGGCTTTGCGCCGATCGTCATTGTCGATCCCGGAGTCGCGATCCATCCGGGCTATGAAGTCTACGACGCGGGAATGCGCGAGGACTGGTTTTTCCTGAAAACGCTCAAGGACGAGCTGGTTGTCGAGCGCGTCTGGCCCGGAGAAGTCCACCATCCCGATTTCACCCATCCCCGCGTGCGGGAGATCTGGGGCGACTGGCAAACGCGCACGCTCAGCCAGATCGGCGTTGCCGGAATCTGGAATGATATGAACGAGCCCGCCGTCTTTCCCGACGCGGGAGGATGGGGCACACAGGATTATCCCCTGGATCCCGTGCATTACGATTCCGGGCATTTCCGCAGCCACCGGGAGGTTCACAATATATACGGGCTGGCCATGGCGCAGGCGAGCACGGAAGCCCAGCGCCGCCGCGCCCCGCAAAGCCGCCCCTTCACATTGACCCGGTCCGGCTGGGCCGGCATCCAGCGCCATTCCGCCGTCTGGACCGGCGACAACCTCTCCACTTTCGACAGCATGCCCCTCGATCTCATGCTCAACCTGAGCCTCGGCATGAGCGGGGTGCCCTTCGTGGGATGCGACATCGGCGGCTTTGGCCACAACGCCACGCCGGAGCTTTTTGCCCGCTGGATGGAATGGGGAGTTTTCCAACCCTTCTGCCGGGGACACTCGGCCATCGGCACCATCGATCAGGAGCCCTGGGCCTTTGGCCCGGAAACAGAGAAAATCGCCCGCCAGATGATCCAGTGGCGCTATCAGCTCATCCCCTATCTGTATTCCGTCTTTGTCGAGGCGTCGGAATCGGGCCGGCCGATCAACCGGCCCCTTGTATTGGAATATCCAGGCGACGACACCGTGAAATCCATCGGCGATCAATTCCTGGTTGGCCGCGATTTGCTCGTGGCGCCTCTGCTGGAAGCAGGGAAGGACCACCGCGCTGTTTATCTGCCTGCGGGCGAATGGGTCCACTGGTGGAGCGGGGAACGCCATGCAGGCGGCCGCTGGATCGCCGCCCAGGCTCCCTTTGGCAAACCGCCCCTTTACGCCCGCGCCGGAGCGATTCTGCCCCTTTGGCCCGTGCGGCCCCACCTGAAAGGCGCCGAGCCGGAAGAAACCTTCCTCGATGTTTTTGCTGCCCACCGGATGGAGGGAGTCCTGATCGAGGACGACGGCGTGTCCCTCTCCTATCGCGAAGGAATGGAATGCCGCACATATTTTACAGGCGAAGAAATGGCAAAAGGCTTGATGCTCACCATTCAGCCTCCCCAAGGTCATTATCAACCCCGGCGACAGAATTGGACCATTCGCCTTCATCCCACCCGACCGGTTTCAGCAATCCGATGCGATGGCCAGGCCGTCAAATTCGAAAAAGCAGGCCTGAGCGCGACCTTCTCGATCAAGGACGCGAGGAAGGCCGTTCAGATCGAAGCCGACTATCAGGACTGATCACAGCGTTCCGGTGGGCCTGCCCGGTGGCCGGAGTCCTGCTCCTTGCCCTGCTGGCATACAAGCTCGTTTTCAGCGACCGCATTATCCCGCTGAACTATTTGGCCTATGCGCCCTCGATCCTCGTCGGGCCCGCGGCCGTCCTCCTCTTGCTGCTTGGCAAGGGCTTGTTCTGGTTTCGCGCCACGCTCGCAGCCCTGTCCCTCACCCTGGGCGCCGTGGCGCTTTCGATTGAACAGCCGCTTCTGCTCTCGCGGCACCAGCCGCTACCCGTTACGCAATCGAAGCCATTTACCGTTATGACCTACAACGTCATGGCCTACGCCCGGAACGAAGAAGAGGTAATCGCCACCATTCGGGAAGAAAGACCAGATATCCTCTGTCTCGTCGAGGGCACCTTTGCAGAACGCAAACCACCGCGGGTGGTCGACGCCCTGGGCGCGGAGTATCATTGGGCCGTGGGCAGCCGCCTTTCCGTCGCCGCTCGGTTTCCCATTCAGAAAAGCCGCATGGTGATCGACTGGTATGACCTGAAACTCCTTCAGGTTGACCTGGAGGGGCCGGAAGGCCCGCTCTCCGTCTATGCCATTGACCTGAGTCCTCCGCAACGGCGACGGGAGGAGAAAGTTTTCCAGGAACTCTGGGCGACACTGAAACTGGAAGCCCAGCCGGCGGTTCTCGCGGGAGACTTCAACACCCCTCGAGGCAGTGCCCGGCTGAAAGACGCCCTGGAGGGATGGCAGGACGACTTTCGAGCGGCCGGGGTGAATTCCTACCTTGGCACTTGGCCCTCCAGGCCCTTTCCTCTCTGGCAACTCGACCATAGCTACAGTCGCGGAGGCGTTGCCGCCATTCGCGCGGAAATCCGCCGGTCAAATGGCAGCGACCATCTCCCCCTCGTGGTCGAATATCTCCAATTGCCCTCTCTCGCGGAAGCCGGGGAATTCCCGGCCACCGCGGCGAGTCAGATTTTCCTCTCGACCCAGCCGGGAGTTGGCTCCACCCTACATAACGTCCCCACTGAAAACAGCCGGGAGTAAGCTGGCCCTCGTGAAAGCCATCGAAAAACAAATCGCGGCGCGATTGATTTCCGCCGGAGAGTTGACCGAGAGCGATTTACAAAAGGCCCTCAAGCGCCATACGGGACACGTTTCATTTCAGGAAATCCTGGTGGAAAAGGGATACGTCTCGCCTCGGGCCATCACCCGTGCCCTGGCGGAAGTCAACGGCTTTGAGTTCATCGAGTTGGCCGGGCGAAAGAGCGACCCCCAGGCGCTGGGCCTGCTGCGCCCACGGGAAGCCTGGCAGAATCGCGTCCTCCCCCTCTCCTTCGAAGGCGAAGCGCTTGCCATCGCTCTGGCCGATCCCAACGACGTCTACACACCCGACCACCTGCGCCTCCGATTCGGTTGCCAGATTCTGGTGCAAATCGCCGAAAAAACAGAGTTGGAAGCGGCGCTTCGGCGGGCTTACGGCCCGGAATCGCACGCGCGTTTCGACTCATCCTCCTCGGATATGATCGATCGGAGATCGACAGTCCTCGACGAAGAGCCGAATTCTTCCACCGCATCCCATTATTCCGGCTCGATCCAGGTAAGCGACGACCAGTTCGACCGCGAAAGCAGCGAGAGCCACCGTGTCTATCAGCGGCGTGTGCGCGAGATGCGCGAGCGCGGAAGCATCTCCGAGCTGGAAACCGTAATGGATGATTCCGACGGACCATCCACCATCGAGCTTGCGGAACGGCGGCTGATGGAATCGAGCCAGGATCTGCCCCGGCAGCCCGATCCCCATGACACGCCGGCGCGCATGGATCTCGAACGGATCCTGCGCCAGGCCACGGAAAGCCGCGTCGGTGAATTGGAATTCACACCCGTCGAAAAATGCGTTGGGGTGCGCTTTCGCCGCGGCCCACAGTGGATGCCCCTTGGCATTTATCCCATTGCGCAACACGAAGAATTTGTCCGCGAGTTGATCCGCCGCGCCGGACTTCATTGCGACTATACAGGAGTCTCCCCAGACCGGGAAGTTCAATTGGAAACCCCGGCGGGAGAACTCCCCTGCCGCCTCGCTTTCCAGGAAACCGAGGATGGGCCGCGCATCGTTGTGCGCTTTCCGGAAAACCAGCCCTTGCTGAAAGACCCGCTGCTGGCAATCGGCCTCGGCGAACACGCCGACCGGATCAACCAGCGCCTGAAAGCGCGCGCCGGGGGGCTTCTTTTCCTCAGCGCTCCCAACACGCGCACGCTCGAAATCGTCTATACAAGTCTCCTCGGCTCCCTCGGCCAGGCCAATGGGACCGACATTCTCTCCCTGGAAACGGCCCCTTCCAGGCGGTTGCCCGGCGTCACTTCCACAAGGTGCCAGTCGGAAGACAAAGTCCGCCAGGAAATGGAAAAGACAAAATACACGCGGCCCGATGTGCTGGGAATTTCGGCGATCGAATCGTCGGAACTTCTCCGTGCTGCCCTGGACCTGTCCACGGGCGGCACCGCCTTCGTTGCATGCCTTTGCGCACCGGACTGGCAAACGGCCCGGGCCTGCTTTACCGCAGCCAAAATCGACCCCATGAATGTCGTCCGGGGCTTGATCGGCCACATCCATATCGAGGCGGCAAAGCGCCTCTGCACCGATTGCGCACGGCGTATAGACGATCGGAGCAGCTTGCCCCAATGGGCCCGGGAAACGGATGCCGAGTTCTATCGGGGCACCGGATGCGAAGAATGCAAGGGAACGGGATACAACGGCACGGTTTATCTGGTCGATTTCTTTGAACCCGGCACCGCCAGTTCCGACGGCTCCCTTGTTCCAGTCATCGAACGCCAGACCGGCCTTCTCGCCGCGGCGATTGCCGGAGAAATCGATCCCCGGGACTTTCCTGCCTCATCCTGATGAATAACTCGACGGCCAGAACGGGTGGTTATTCCTTTATAGACACGTGGGAGACCCTGCGCCAAACCGTCGTGGAGCGCGCGCCCTCCGTGGCACGAGAACTCGAGCGGAGGCGCCACTCGGACTGGGAGAGAATGGCCCCGCGCGACCGCGCCGCCCTGGCTCTTGCCGCTGTTTTCGATCTGAACGGACAAAATGCCGCCGTTCGCCGGCAAATGCGCGGCCTCCTGCAGGACTTTGAAAGGGACGCGCTGATCGAAAAACCAGTCGGCTCCATCGAATTCGTCCGCGAGCAGCCGGCTGTCTTTTATCAGGATCTTCGCCAGAAACAACGGGAGGAAGCCGCCGCCGATCTCAACTGGATCCTGAGCCCGCATTTCGAAACTGCACTTCGAGGAGCCGCCGGACCTATCGCCGCGCTGTCACTGGTCGAGAAAAAATCGAAACTTCTCAAAGGCCTGCGTGCCTGCCGATTCCTTATCAGCCTGGGCTATCCCCTCGCCGTCCCCGACAAAGCCAAACGCCGCTGGATGCATCGATTCGGCCTGCTTGAAGAAGTGAAGGAAACAAAGAACAACCGGAGCGAAGCGCTCCGTGTCCTCGGCGGGCTGGGCCGCGAAGTCGGAAATTCCCTGCCCGAGATGGATTTGCTCCTTGGTGTGTTTACAGGTTCGTATATACCAGAGGAACCAGATGCCGGCTATTGCCTGGCACGGCCCCGCTGCTCCGCCTGCCCCGTGCGCGAGCGCTGCAAGTATGCCACGTTTCTGCGCACGCACGGCCATTTCGACAAGGCCGCCCCGGAGAAGCCTTCCAACCTGGCATCCGCTTTTTTACCGGAAGACCGCCCGCGCGAGAAGCTCGCTCGGGATGGCCCCGGCGCTTTGTCCAACGCCGAGCTGCTCGCCATCCTGATTCGCACCGGCAACGGAAAGAAACACGCTGTTGAAGTGGCCAGTTCGATCCTCCGCGACGCAGGCTCCCTCGAACGCCTGGCAGGCCAGAGTATTAAAGAACTGACGGGAAAGGAAGGGATGGGGCCCGTGAAGGCGATCACAGTGCGAGCGGCGCTGGAACTGGCCCGGCGCATGAGCGACCGGCGAAAACAAGACGATCCCCTCATCAGTTGCGCCCGCGATGTGTTCGAGCTGCTGCGTGGCTGGTTTCTTGAGCGAAAAAAAGAATACTTTGTCTGCCTGCTCATGAACACCAAGAATCGCGTTTTCCGGTGGACGATCGTCAGCGAGGGCACACTGACCCAGTCACTCGTCCATCCCCGAGAAGCTTTCGTCGACGCCGTGAAAGACTCCGCCTCCGCCGTGATTTTTGCGCACAACCACCCGAGTGGCGATCCCGCGCCTTCGCGCGACGACCGGCTTTTGACGCGGCGCCTCGTCAAGGCGGGAAACATCATGGGCATTCGGGTTCTCGACCACGTCATCATTGGCCGGGAGACGTATTACAGCTTCGCCGACGAAGGCGAACTCCGCGAAGACTGAAAGGAAGAAGAGCCGCCTGGGGCGAATCACAGGCGGCTCTATCTTATCGAGGCGACAGCGAGAGGCGGCTTAGCTCGCTTCTTTCTCATGTTCGGCGCGCGATTCCTCGATCACCTTTTCCTGCACGTTGGCCGGGCAGGGTTCGTAATGGGAGAACTTGGATTCAAAGATCGAGCGCCCCTGGGTCATCGAACGCAAATCGCGGCTGAAGTTCGCCATTTCACCCTGGGCCACATCGGCGACAATGCGAACCTTTGGGCCTTCCTGCTCGTTTCCGCTGATGCGGCCGCGATGGCTCGAAACATAGCCCATGACGTCGCCCATGTATTCACTCGGTACCAGCACGGTCACTTGCATAATGGGTTCGAGAATCACCGGATCGGCCTTGGCCATGGCATTTTTGAAAGCCATGGAGGCAGCCACCTGGAAGGCCATGTCGCTGGAATCCACCGAGTGATAGGAACCATCATGGCAAACCGCCTTCATATCCACCATGGGATAACCGGCGAGATAGCCCTTGTCCAGAGCCTCGAGAAGACCCTTCTCGACGGATCCCTTGAAGTTTGACGGGATCACGCCACCGACGATCGCCCACTCGAACTCAAAGCCGCTCCCGCGCTCGAGGGGCTCAAAACGGATGTGGCAGTCGCCATACTGGCCGCGGCCGCCCGACTGTTTCTTGTATTTGCCCTGGGCCGTGGCCGTCGACGTGATCGTTTCGCGGTATTGAACCTTGGGCGGCCGGACATCAATTTCCGTCCGCGCCTGCGTCTTCAGGCGCTCGAGCGCCACGTCCAAGTGCGTGTCGCCCATCCCATGAAGCACAGTCTGGTGAAGGAGCGGATCGCGCTCCAGCTTCAGCGTGGGATCCGCATCCAACAACCGGTGGATCGCCATGGAGATGCGGTCTTCCTCCGACTTATTCTTCGCCCGGATGGCAACCTGGACCGTGGGCGCGAGAAGCTGTGTCGGAACGCATCTATAGAGGCGGCCCTTCGGATCACCCAGGGTCTGGCCCGTTTCCACATCGCCCAGCTTGGCGAAGGCGCCGATGTCGCCCGTTGCCAGCTTATCGACGCTGACCTGGGCTTTCCCGCGAAGGGCGAACACGTGTCCTGTCTTCATCGTTTCTTCTGTATTGTAATTCTTGATCTGGCAATCCCCCACCACTTCGCCAGTAATGACTTTGAAAAGCGACAGCCGGCCCGCGTAATCGTCGTTCACCGTTTTGAAAACAAAGGCGGAGAATGGATCGTCCGGCGCGAGTTTCTTCAACTCCTCGCCCGCTTCCGGATTTTCCGGATCCTTATAGATACGGAAACCCGCGCGCTGGTCCGGCGAGGGGCCCTCGTCGATGATGAAATGAACAAGGCCCGCCAGGCCGATTTCCTTCTCCGCCGACGTGCAGACCACGGGAATAAAGCGGCCTTCCTGCAAGTCCTCCCGAAGGCCCTTGCGCACTTCCGATTCGCTGAGCGTTTCCTCTTCCAAAAACTTTTCCGTCAGCTCGTCGTCCCCTTCCGCCGCCGCTTCCACTAAGGCGCGGCGCGCTTCTTCAGCTTTCTCCTTCAGCTCCTCCGGGACATCCTCGAGTTTCTTCTTCCCACCAGCGTCGTAGACCGCCTTCATGTCCAGCAGATCCACCACGCCCTTGAAGGATTCGCCGCTTCCAATGGGAAGGGTCACAGGGATCGTATGGGCGGAAAAGCTTTCGTCGATCTGTTGCATCACGGAATCAAAGTCCGCCCGCTCCTTGTCCATCTTGTTCACCACAATCGCGATGGGGATGTTGTAATCCTGGGCATACTGCCAGGCGAACTCCGTCCCGACTTCGACCCCGGCTTCAGCGTCGATCACAATCAGGCACATCTCGGCGATGCGAACGGCGTTTTCGATCTCGCCCACGAAATCGCGATACCCCGGGCAATCGATCAGGTTAATCTTGTTCTCTGCCAGTTCGATGGGAAGCACTGTCGAGTTGATCGTGGTCTGGCGCTTCTTCTCTTCCGGGTCGTAGTCCGACTGGGTCGAGCCATCTTCCACGGACCCTTTTCGGTCCACCAGCCCGTGAATGTGCAGCATGGCCTCTGTCAGCAAAGTCTTGCCGGCCCCCGAGTGCCCGGCCAGGGCGACGTTGCGAATTTGGTGGGTCTGGTAGACTTTCATAAGCATCCTCTTCCGTTTTGAAATCGCTCTAAATCAAAAGAGCCCGTCACAAGGGAGCCCCAAAAAAGCCACCAGGAAAGCGGTGTGCGCAAGGCAGAATGGGCCCCGAGACCCGGAAATCTCATCCGGTCAAAATCTGTCAAGAGAACTTGGGCGTAGAAATTGGCACGCCGGACGCTCCTGCCTGGCGTCGAGGCAAATAATTAGACAGAAAGCCTCGGCGAAAATCGTCAAAGAGTGCCGGCCCTTTGAACCCATTTCGTCACATTCACCCTGAAGATACTAATATGAGGATTTTGACCATGCGCTTTACCGAGATTGCCAACCAGATGATTTCCCGGAAATTCCTGGGATCCCTTGCGGCAGCCGCTGTGCTCGCCGTTTCCATCCCTGCCATGGCCGCGCATCATGACCACGGCGATTCCGACGCGAAGGACAAGGCGAAGGATTACTCCGCCAAGAAGTCTAACCTGGTGGAGACTGCTATCTCCGCCGGCCAGTTTTCCACCCTCGCAACGGCCCTGACGGAAGCGGGCCTCATCGAGACGCTCAGCAACGAAGGCCCCTTTACCGTCTTCGCGCCCACCGATGAGGCCTTCAAGCAGCTTCCCGAGGGCGCCCTCGACTCGCTTCTCCAAGACAAGGAAGCCTTGAAGAATGTCCTTCTCTACCATGTTGTAAAAGGCAAAGTGAAAGCCGAGGATGTCGTGAAGATTGATGAAGCCAAAACCGTCAGCGGCAAGAAGGTCGATGTGAACGTGAAGGACGGCAACGTCTACGTGAACAAAGCCAAGGTCGTGAAGACCGACATCATGGCCAGCAATGGCGTGATCCACGTGATCGACAAGGTGCTCCTTCCCCCGAAGGCCGATGTAATCGAGTCATCCATCGTCGACGTGGCCGTGGCGGCTGGCGACTTCACTACGTTGGCGAAGGCCCTGAAGGCGGCCGACCTGGCGGAAACTCTCGACACGACCGAGGGGCCCTACACCGTTTTTGCTCCCACGGACGCGGCCTTTGCCAAGCTGCCGGAAGGCACGCTCGCCAGCCTTCTCGCCAACAAGGAGCAGTTGAAGAGCATCCTGCTTTACCACGTGGTTTCCGGCGAAGTGACCGCCGACCAGGTCGTGAAGCTGAGCAGCGCCGAGACGCTTGCCGGCAAATCTGTCACGATCAACACGCAGGATGGCGTGAAAGTGAATAATGCCAACGTGCTGAAGACGGATATTAAAGCCGACAACGGCGTGATCCACGTCATCGACACGGTTCTGGTTCCTTAACGAGTCTTTCCCCCGACCAGCAGACCCTGGAGAGCGAGCGGCACCCGCGCGGTGCCGTTTGCTCTTTTTATGCTCGGAATTCCGTCTGGCGCAAGACCTCGTAAAGGCCGATGGCCACGCTGGTCGCCAGATTGAGACACCGGGCCCGGGGCTCGGCCATGGGAATGCGCAGGGCGCTCTCCGCTGGCAATCTATCGCCCAGGAGCAGCGGCAGCCCCGCCTCTTCGCTGCCAAAAACCAGGACATCGCTGGGGCGAAACGCCACGTCGTAGAGTCCCTGCGATCCGGAACTGGTCAGAAACCAGAGGCGGCACCCCTCAATCGCCCCGGTGAAGTCCTCCCAGGATGTATAGACGCGCAGATCCAGCAGTTCGAGATAATCCATCCCGGCGCGGCGCAGACTCCGGTCGCTCAATTCGAAGGGAATCGGCCGGATAATATGCAGGCTGGCCCCACCGGCTGCGCAAAGCCGCCCGATTGCCCCCACGTTCTGGGGAATCCGGGGTTGAACCAGCGCCACCGCCGGGCGAATGTCCTTGCTCATCGCTTCCGGCTCCCACCGGATGGATCGATTTTCTCACAAAGGCGTTTCATGTCTTCTTCCTGGGACTTTTATATGGAAACCGGCGATTCCGCCCTCGATTCCGGCGACTACCAGCGCGCCCTGGAGCTCTACGAGCGCGCCAGGAAGGAACTCGGCCCGCGGGAAAAGAGCGGCCGCGCCATCATAACGGAGAAAGCGATCTTTGCCGCCGCCTCGGGCCTGGGCGATTATGCCCGCCAGGAGAACGCGCTCCGGCGCCTGGCCCGCATGTTTGAAAACGCCACGGGCCCGGACCTCAAGGAAAAGGCCCACTGGAACTCCCAGCTTTCCGATTTGCTGCGCATCGCCGATCGCGATGCCGAATCAATCGAGCCGCTCAAAACCTCTATCAAGGCCCTCGAGCAGCTCGAAGGGCCCGAGAGCCTCAGTGCCGCTGTATTCCGGAATAACCTCGCCATGCTCCTGAAATGGCTCGGCCGTCCGGACGAAGCCCGCCTGGAGGCCGAAGCGGCACTCGCCGTCCTGGAAAAAAAGGCGGACCAGAACGACCCGCGACTCGGCCAGATGCACCAGAACCTCGGCGAAATCTACCAGACGCTCGATGAGCCTCGGGAAGCCCACGAACATTTCCGCCGAGGCCTCGTCGTGCGCGAAGGCACCGACGCCGGCGGCCCCGCGGAAGTTGTCGAAAGCCTCAACTCCCTTGCCGGAGCCAACCGCGACCTGGGGAACTATGACGACGCCATGGTCCTGTTCGAGCGCGCGCTCGAGCTTGCCGATGATTCCCTTGGCGATGACAGCCTCGCCGCCGCCGTCGTGCGCGACAATTTCGCCCAAACGCTCCAGGAGCGCGGCGACGCCGCCCGCGCCGGGGAATTGCTCAACGAAGCCCTGCCCGTCTATACCATCGAATTCGGTCCCGACGACCCGGAAACAGCAGACCTGAGAAAGCGAATCGAGAAGCTGAGCCCGGAGAAGGAGTGAGCGGCATCTTCACATGTTTCTTGTTCCCCCTGCAAATTCCCCTTGCGCGGGGCGGTCTAAATGTTGCTCCCTTTGCCCTGTCGAATGTGAGTTCCCCGAAAGGGCCGCCCGAAGCCGGGCGGCCCTTCTCGTTTCCAAACCGATTCCGCGACTTAAGGACGCACCGCACCATGGCGAAGAAAAAGAAGAAGAAGCAAACCCAGGAACCGATCAACCTCAAGCCGATGATCAAGCAGCTCTCCAAGGAGAAAGACCTGGATCCCGACGTCATCAAGTCGGCGGTGGAATCGGCGATCCTCAGCGCGGCGCAAAAGCGCTCGCGCATGTTTGATAACGCCCGCCCCGAGCTGGACCTGGATAGCGGGGACATGCACATTTATGTCACCAAAAAGGTCGTTATCGACGTCCAGGATCCAAATCACGAGATCGATATTCTCTCGGCGAAAGCCCAGAGTCCCAATTACATGCTGGGCCAGGAGGTGGAAGTCGAGATCAGCCCCGAGGAATTCGGCCGTATCGCCGCCCAGTCCGTGCGCCAGGGCATTCTCCAGCGCCTGCGCGATGCGGAGCGCGACCGCATCTTCGAGGATTACAAGGACAAGCAAAACCAGGTGGTGACGGGGATCCTGCAGCGCTACGAGCGCCGCGACGCCATCGTCGGCCTGGGGCGAATCGAATGCCTCCTCCCCCACCAGGAAATTCCCATGGGGGTGCGCTATCGCTATGGCGACCGCTTGCGCTGCCTCATCGTCGACGTGCGGCGCACGCCCAAGGGGCCGCAGATCTTCCTGTCGCGCACGCGCTCGGAACTGGTGAAGCAGCTCTTCGCCACGGAAGTGCCCGAGATCAGCGACGGCACCGTGCGCATCGTGGAAATCGCCCGCGAGCCCGGCACCCGCACAAAAATCGCTGTCCAATCCATGGATCCCAACGTCGATCCCGTCGGCGCCTGCGTCGGCATGAAAGGCTCGCGCGTTCAGATGATCGTCCGCGAGCTGGACAACGAGAAGATCGACATCGTCCCCTGGTCGCCCATCCCGGAAAACTTTATCAAGGCGGCGCTGAACCCCGCCCAGATCACCAACATCGAGCTGCACGAGGTGGAACGCCGCGCCGAAGTGGTGGTCGAGCGCGACTCCCTGAGCAAGGCCATCGGCAAGCGCGGGCAGAACGCCAAGCTCGCGGCGAAGCTCACCGGCTGGAAGATCGATATCACCGAGCAGCAAGAAGCGGAAACGATGGAGCGGCTGCAGCAGATCAACCTGCAATACCTCAACGACTTTCTCAGCCAGATCGAGGATCTGCCCGGCATCGCCCGCGACGCCATCGGCAAGTCGCCGGAGTTCAACTCGGTGGAGAAGCTGGCGGAGGTCGATCCGCAGGACTTGCTCGGATTTACCTACGACAACCAGGATCTGGCCGAGGAAATCGTCGATGGTGCCAGGGAGTACCTCGATGGCCTGCGGGAAATGACCACAACCACGGAAGGGCCGGCGGAACTCTCGCCGGAGGATCTGGAATTCCTGACCAAGGCAGAGGAACTCGCCAACAAGCTGAGCGGCAAGACCTACACCGCCACCCCGGACGATGAGGTTGAGAAGCCCTCCGAAGACGCCACGGCGGCTGAGGAGGAATCCGGCGAGGAAGCAGCCGGGCCAGAGCAAGCCGCGGAGGAATCGGAATCCGCCGAAGAGCCGGGAGAAGAAGAAAAGCCCGAGTCGGAAGCGGGGGCCGAGAGTGAAACCGGACAAGACGAGGCCGAAGCCGACCCGGAAGAAGAGAAGCCGCGGGAATGAATCCGCCGACTGTCTGGGTAGCAACTGCGAACGGGGGCGGGGCATTTTGGCTCCGCCCTTTTTTCGCTGCCCGGGAAAAGGGGCTGACAATTTCCGCCTCGGTGCCTTATTCTTGACTTAGAAGAGTTGGTGCGGAACCTGTCCCCACTTTCCGCTCGACTTGCCGGCCCCAAAAGCCAGTGTCGGGCAAAGCGAAGTCTCCGCCCGCCGCTCTTCCCCAGGAAAAGCTTATGATCCTTGTCATCGATAACTACGATTCCTTTACCTACAACCTTGTGCAGTATTTGGGCGAGCTGGGCGCGGAATTGTCCGTGCTGAGAAGCGATGAGGCCACGCCGGAGCGCGTGCGGGCCGCCTCGCCCCGGGCGATCGTGGTGAGCCCCGGCCCCTGCACCCCCACCGAAGCGGGAGAATCGTGCAATGTGATTCGCGAGCTCTATCGCGATCTGCCAATCCTGGGCGTGTGCCTTGGCCACCAGTGCATCGGGCAGGTGTTCGGAGCGGACATTGTCCGCGCGCCGCTGCTCATGCATGGCAAGACGTCGGAGATCACCCACGAAGGGACGGGAGTTTTCCGCGGCCTGAGCAGCCCTTTCACCGCCACGCGTTATCATTCACTCATCATCGACGAGAGCACATTAAATGAGGATTTGTCCATCACCGCGCGCAGCGACGACGGGTTGATCATGGGCGTCCAGCACCGCGAGGCGCCGCTCTTTGGCGTCCAGTTTCATCCGGAATCGATCCTCACCGGCGAGGGAAAAAAACTGCTGCAGAACTTTCTGGAGGTTGCCGCATCGGCGAGGGTATGAAGCATCGCCAGCCACGAACGACCCTGTATTTCTACCCTGCCTGCGCCTCGCCGCGCGTGCTGGTGATTC
Source organism: uncultured Candidatus Sumerlaeota bacterium (assembly GCA_964346275.1). Lineage (GTDB taxonomy): Bacteria > Sumerlaeota > Sumerlaeia > SLMS01 > SLMS01 > CAYFUR01. The sequence continues at coordinate 2,072 of CAYFUR010000054.1, read as the reverse complement.
GCCGTGGTCCGTCGAAATGGTGGCACTTAGTCCTCTGGGACCGGGATACCGGCGAAATCACGCCGGGTTCGTGGTTTAACGGCAAACTCTATCCGGAAAAATGCGATCTTTCGCCTCGCGGCGACTGGATGGTGTTGCTGGCCTATCGCGGCAATAACCAGCCGATCGCGTGGACTGCTCTCGCCGAGCCTCCCTACGCCAAGGCGATCGTTTTCTGGGCCCAGGAATGCGCCACAATTGGCGGAGGGTTCTTCGATGGCCGCCTGCCCGTCCTGTGGATCAACGCGCTCCGCAATCACCTGGCGGGGCCGGATATACGCAGCCCCCACCCGCTCGAATTTGGTTATCTCGAAGAACCGGACCAGCAATTCGGCACCAGGGAGGAACGCCTGGCCCGCGATGGCTGGAAGTTTGAGAAGAAACTCAGCACCGATGTGGAAGAAGCCTGGTCGAAGAAATCTCCCGATAAGAAATGGCGCCTTCTGGCCCGGATAGACAACCGGTCGGATGAACCCGTTGCCGCCTATGAGCTGGAAGGAGCCGAATGCCAGGGAGGCCGGTTTCACCTGAAGGAAGTATGCTGGGCGAACTGGACCGGCCGGAGCGACATCTGTTTCGGCCGCGATGGCGCCCTCTGGACCGCATCCCCCCACAAACCGGAAGAGGGGCGCCTTGTCTTTGATCTCAATGGCCTGGAACCCCGTCCCAGGGCGTGCTCCACTCCGTTGCCGGTTGCGGGGAGGGCCCAGGCAGGATGACGGGTCTCAAGCCGGGCTTTCTCTTAGCGATCGTTCTACTCCTCATCCTCCTCACCGCGGGAGGATGTTCCCGCGTCCGCAGCACGGAAATGGTCTATCATTTCGGCACTCCGTGGGCGGAAGCCCAGGTGAATGGCCAACCAGGCTTCTACCTGATAGACACCGGGGCCTCGGTGACCGTGATCGACGAACGCACCGCGCAGGAAACGGGAATCGCGCGAAATGGCAACGGAGAGGTTCTTGCCACCACGGGAATGATCGAAGTGGGCCGGGGCCGTGCGGCGCGGCTCGCGCTGGCCGGGTATGAGCATGAGGACCGCGCCGTGTCTATCCAATCCCTCGATCATTTTCAGGCGCCGGGAGGCCGCAAGCGCGCCGGGCTGATCGGATCGGATTTCCTGCTCGATTATACGGTGATCTTCGATATGGATGAAAAGAAGCTTGGCCTCACGACCGCGGAGGCGCCCACCCGGCCGGGCATGCGGCCCCACCGCATGTATCTTCAGGGCGGGCTTCCCATGGCAGAGGTCTTTTTCGGAGACGATTCGGCCCCGCGCTGGGGCCTCCTCGACACGGGAAGCGGCTATGCGAGTGAACGCCAGGTTTACATCGAGGTCTCTCATTCCCTCGGCCGCCGGCTGATCGGCCGCCGGCTGAATCAGCCCCCGCTGGAAACCGCGGAAATCATCAGCCTCGCCGGCAGGCAGGAAATGAATATCTATCCCTTTGGGCCGGTCCGGCTCCTGGGCCAGACCTTTCCCGAGGTCCGCCTGGTCGTCCATCCCGAGAATTCACCGATTCTCGACCAAAGGCGGGAAATCCTGATTAGCGGCAGCATTATCAACCAGTTCTCCCGCGTGGAAATCGATTACCCGCGGCGGCTGATCTGGGTGGATGACTGAATCAAGACCCCCTGACAAAGAATTTCCTTTGCTCTCGAAGATCAGAGGGATCAAACTCCAATTGTCTGTGGCCAACAATTTATTTTGTTATTTCCTATCCGACCAGGACCCCCATGAATCGTCGGAGTTTTCAGATTCTCGCTATTGAAGAGGACCCGCTGAGCGCCGGTTTATTAAAGGGCTGGCTGTTGAGGGAGAAAGCCTATAATTTTCAACTCGTATGGAGATCCAGCCTGAAGCAAGGGCTCGCTGTTCTCGAAGATGGCGCAATCGACCTCATTATACTCGATCTGTCGCTGCCCGATTCCACCAAGGACCAGACGCTCAACAAAATCGAACGGCTCAGCGAAAGCCTGCCCGTTATTATTTTCTCCGCGACGGAAGATATGGAACTGGCCCGCGAGGCCGTTGA